>CAZFIO010000039.1:0-14710 GCA_964519585.1 uncultured Tissierellaceae bacterium | reverse complement strand
AACTGTCTAAGCTCTCTATAGGAGAAGATGAAATAGAAAAATATGTAGAAGACCTATCTTTATTTATGGAGGCCATTGAAAAAATAAAAGAGGTAGATACAGATGGAGTAGAAATTACCTATAATGTTAATAATATGATAAATCCTTTAAGAAGAGATGAAATTAAAGAAAGTCTTCCAAGGAAAGAGGTTCTTAAAAACACTGTGGAAGAGCAGTACGGGTATTTCAAAATATTGAAGGTTATGGATTAGGGGGGATAAATTTGAATATTATAGATTTAAAGGCCTGGGAAATGATTGAAAAACTAGAAAAAAGGGAAATTTCCAGTCGTCAAATAATTGAAGCCCATATTGCAAGGATAGAGGAAGTAGAAAAAGATATAAATGCCTTTATTTCCCTAGATAAGGAAGGGGCACTAAAAGAAGCAGATTTAATAGATGGAAAGATAAAGAATGGGGAAGAATTAGGTATCCTGGCAGGGGTTCCTATAGGAATTAAGGACAATATTATTACCAAAGACTTTAAGACAACTGCAGCTTCAAAAATGCTAGAAAACTTTCAACCACCCTATGATGCCACTGTAGTTGCTAGAATTAAGGAAAGCCAAGGTATAATAATAGGGAAAAACAATTTAGACGAGTTTGCCATGGGTGGATCAAACAGAACATCCTATTTTGGCCATGTGAAAAATCCTCTGGATAGGGAAAGGGTGCCAGGAGGTTCATCTGGAGGGTCAGCAGCTGCTTTAGCAGCTAGGGAAATCCCCTTATCCTTGGCTAGTGATACAGGTGGGTCTATTAGGCAACCTGCCAGCTATTGTGGTGTGGTTGGTTTGAAACCTACATACGGTACAATTTCTAGATATGGACTTATGCCCTTATCCAATAGCTTGGATCAAATTGGAGTAATGGCTAGAGATGTTAAAGATGCTCTACTATTATTAAACTCAATATCTGGTTATGATAAGCTAGATACAACATCCACCAAGACTGACACAAGGATAAGCATAGATGAAAAAACCTTATTGGATGATATAAAGGGTTTAAAGATAGGCTTGCCTAGAGAGTTTTTTCAAAATGATATAGATAAAAGTATAAAATCTGAAATTGATAAATCTATTAATAAGTTTATTGAGGCTGGGGCTATAGTTGAAGAAGTCTCTTTACCCCATGTAAAATATAGTCCGGAAATCTACATGGTTCTTTGCTATGGAGATGCTAGCTCAAATATGGCTAGATTTGATGGAATAAGATACGGCTATAGGGCTGAAGACTATGAAAGTCTGGATGAACTTTATATTAAAACAAGAAGTGAATCCTTAGGCTACGAAGTTAAAAAGAGAATCCTTTTAGGAACTTATTTATTGAGCGAAAATAGGGGAGAGGAATATTTCAAAAAAGCACAAAAATTAAGATCTTTGCTAATTGAGGATTTTAATCAAGTATTCTCTTCTTATGACATTATCCTAACCCCTACAAGTCCAGTTCTACCTCATTATATAAATAAAGAAAAGCCTTATTATAGAGATTTTGCAGAAGCAGTAAACATAGCTGGCCTATGTGGCATATCATTGCCCTGTAAAGATGGCCTTCCAATAGGACTACAGTTAATAGGTGATAGGTTTAAGGATGAGAAAATTATAAAGGCTGCCATGGCTTATGAAAGGATGGTGGAGTAGATGGGATATAAAACAATAATAGGCTTGGAAATTCATGTGGAATTAATGACAAAATCGAAAATATTTTGCTCTTGTACAAATGAATTCGGTGGAGAAGCAAATACCCACTGTTGTCCTATTTGCTTAGGACTTCCAGGGGCTTTACCCAGCCTAAATGAAGAGGTAATCCAATATGGTATAAAGTCTGGTATAGCTTTTAACTCTAAAATAAACCAGAAAACTAAAATGGATAAAAAGAATTATTTCTATTCAGACCTAGTTAAGGGCTATCAGACATCACAGGATGACATCCCCTTGTGTCAAGGTGGATATATAGAGATAGAGGACGAAAATGGACCAAAGAAAGTTCATCTTACTAGGATTCATATAGAAGAAGATACAGGAAAGTCTATTCATACAGAAAGTGGGGATACGTTTTTAGACTACAATAGGGCGGGAGTACCCTTGATTGAAATAGTATCTGAGCCTGAAATGAATTCTGCAGAAGAAGCTAGACTCTTTTTAGAAAAGTTAAGGGCCACACTTAAATATATAGAAGTATCTGATTGTAAAATGGAGGAAGGTTCCTTAAGATGTGATATAAACATCAATGTTATAGATAATGAAACAGGTAAGAAAACTAATATTTCAGAAATAAAGAATCTAAATTCCTTTAGGGCAGCAGTTAGATCTATAGAGTACGAAGAAGAAAGACATATAGGATTATTAAAGGAAGGGAAAAATACTAGTAAGGAAACTAGAAGGTGGGATGAAGTAGAGTCCAAAACCATCCTTATGAGAGAAAAAGGAGCGGCTGCAGACTATAGGTATGCTGTAGATGGAGATATACTACCTATTGAGATATCTGATGAGTGGGTAGACAGAATTAAGTCATCACTACCTGAATTACCCCATGCAAAGAAGGAAAGGTTTATAAGGGATTATGAATTAAGTGAATATGATGCAGAAGTCTTAACCCAATCAAGGGACCTAGCTCTTTTTTATGAAAATACACTTAAGCATATAGATGACCCAAAATTAGTCAGTAACTGGATTATGGGCGATGTCCTAAGAAGACTAAATGAAGAAGATTTGGAAATAGACTCTCTGAAATTTTCAGCCAAGGACCTGGCTGACTTGATTAGCCTAGTAAGGGACGGGAAAATCAACAATAATACTGGGAAAAAGGTTCTAAGGGAAATGTTTGAAAGTGGCAAGTCACCGGATACAATAGTTAAGGAAAAGGGATTGGTACAAATTAGCGATGAAGGAGAATTATCATCTATAATTGATAAAATACTAGATGACAACCAACAATCCATAGAAGATTTCAAAAATGGAAAAGATAGGGCTATAGGCTTCCTAATGGGGCAAATTATGAAGGAAAGCAAGGGAAAGGCCAATCCACAAGTGGTCAATAAGATTTTGATGGAGAAAATAAAGGAAAGATAATGAACCATAGTTAAACAATAGTTCAACAATGGTTAAACAGTAGGAGAACTATTGTTAAATGTAGGGTCTGCTTATGGTCATTTTTCCTACTGATCAACTGACTAACTGACCAAGCAACCAAGAAGAAAAATACTGGAGGGATATGCGATGAAAACTGTAGTAAAATCAATTTATAGGAATACAAGTGAATACTTGGACAAGGATATAGTAATTGAAGGCTGGGTTAGAAATATCAGGGTATCTAAAAAATTTGGATTTATTGAAATTAATGATGGAACCTTTTTCAAATCCATTCAGGTAGTTTTCGGTGAAGAAATAGCTAATTTTGAAGAGGTTAAAAAGCTTCATATAGGTTCTTCATTAAAGATAAAGGGTAAATTAATAGAAACCCCTGAAGCAAACCAACCATTTGAAATTCAGGCTCAAGAGATTGAAATAGAAGGCATGTCTGCATCAGATTATCCCTTACAAAAAAAGAGACACAGCTTTGAATATCTAAGAACTATAGGGCACCTAAGATCCAGGAGCAATACTTTTTCCGCAGTATTTAGAGTCAGGTCTGTACTTTCTTATGCTATTCATAAGTTCTTTCAAGATAGGGGTTTTGTATATGTTCATGCTCCTATAATCACATCAAGTGATGCAGAAGGTGCTGGAGAAATGTTTAGGGTAACAACATCAGATATGGAGAAACTGGCCCTAAGGGAAGATGGAAAATACGATTCATCAAAGGACTTTTTTGGTAAATCTACCTACTTAACAGTAAGTGGACAATTGCAAGGTGAGGCTTTTGCCTTGGCTTTTAAAGATATATATACATTTGGGCCTACCTTTAGGGCAGAAAACTCCAATACTGCTAGGCATGCAGCAGAATTTTGGATGATTGAACCTGAAATAGCCTTTGCAGACCTGGAAGATAATATGAATTTAGCAGAAGATATGATGAAGTATATTATTAACTATGTCTTGGAAAATGCAAAGGAAGAGATGGAATTCTTTAATTCATTTATTGACAAAGGACTAATTGAAAGACTAATAAATATAGTCAACTCTGATTTTGAAAGAATTACCTACAGCCAGGCTATAGAGCTACTAAAAGAAGCAGATATAGAGTTTCAATTTCCAGTAGAATGGGGAATAGACCTGCAAACAGAGCACGAAAGATATATTACAGAAAAAATATTTAAAAAGCCTGTATTTGTAACTGACTATCCTAAAGCAATAAAGGCCTTTTACATGAGGGTAAATGAAGATGATAAAACTGTAGCAGCCATGGATTTATTGGTACCGGGTGTTGGAGAAATAATAGGTGGTAGTCAAAGAGAGGAAAGACTAGAGGTATTAGAAAAGAAAATCTTAGACAATGGAATGGACCCTGAAGATTATTGGTGGTATTTAGAATTGAGAAAATACGGAGGAACAAAACATGCAGGCTTTGGCCTAGGTTTTGAAAGGGCTCTTATGTATATTACAGGCATGGGTAATATAAGGGATGTAATTCCTTTCCCAAGGACAGTAAGATCTGCAGAATTTTAAATATTTTCTTGACAAGAAGTGAATAATAAAGTAATATAAGTGAAACTAATATTATTGAGAGAATATAAAAAGACTATAAACAGAAGAGTAGGTTAAATAAACTTGTCAAAGAGAGCTGGTGGGGGTGGGAGCCGGTACAAGGATTTAATTGAAGAACATCTGGGAGTCGCTAACCGAAAGCATTTGTCAGTAGGCTTAGATGTAGCTGCTACATTACAGCAGTAGATATAATAAAATGTATCGAATAGAGTGGATTATGTAAATAATCAATTTGGGTGGTACCGCGAGATAAACCTTTCGTCCCTATGGAAATAGTGGATGAAAGGTTTTTTTATGACCTAACTTAGTGAATGCGACCAATGGGAGCAATGAACTTTAGTAGGACAAACGCAAGGAGAACCAAATCTATGCGACTGAAAGGAGCTTTAGATTTGAGTTTCGAGACTGCGAAATACACTATGGTAAATAATAAAAGTAGGTTACTAGAGAATATGTGGAAAAAGAGTAAGTAGGAGGTAATATTTATGATTTCACAAGAGAAAAGAAGTCATTTTTGTGGTTTGCTTAGTGAAGAAGACATAGGCAAAAGGGCTATTGTTATGGGATGGGTGCAAAGGGTTAGGGATATGGGTGGTGTACTATTTGTAGATTTAAGGGATAAAACTGGACTCTTGCAATTAGTTTTTAATATTGAAAAAACAGGAGAAGAAATCTTTGCATTAGCAGAGTCCCTTAGGAGTGAATTTGTTGTAAAAGTAGATGGCTTGATTGAACAAAGAGATGAAGAAACATATAATCCCAAAATCCCTACTGGGAAAGTAGAATTAAGGGCAGAAGCTTTGGAGATTCTATCCAAATCGAAGACAATCCCCTTTCCCATAGAGGACGACATAAATGTAAATGAGGAGATTAGGTTTACCCATAGGTATTTAGACCTAAGAAGACCAAAACTTTATAATAATCTTGCCCTTAGGCATAATACTAGCAAATTTATAAGAAGGTATCTGGATGACAATGGCTTTATGGAGGTGGAAACACCTATATTGACCAAAAGCACCCCAGAAGGGGCCAGAGATTATTTGGTTCCCAGTAGGATTCATGAAGGAAAATTTTATGCTCTGCCCCAATCACCACAGATTTTTAAGCAGCTGCTTATGGTATCAGGAATAGACAGGTATTATCAAGTAGCTAGATGTTTTAGGGATGAAGACCTAAGGGCAGACAGACAACCTGAATTTACCCAGGTAGATATAGAAATGTCATTTGTAGACCAAGAGGATGTACTTTCTTATTTAGAAAGTATGTTTAAAAAGGTATTTTCCCAGGTAATGAATATTGACTTTAATGAGCCTTTTCCAAGGTTGACCTATCAAGAGGCCATGGACCTATATGGTAGTGATAAACCTGATATAAGGTTTGATATGAAGATTGTCGAACTAAGTCATATAGCAAAGGATTGTGGTTTTAAGGTATTTAAAAATGCAGTAGACAAGGGTGGAGCTGTAAGGGCCCTAAATATTAAGGGTGGAAACAGTTTTACAAGAAATGAAATTGATGAGTTAACTAAGTTTGCCATTAACAATGGTTCCCAGGGAATGGCCTGGATAGCTATAGAGGAAAATGGTAATTTAAGAACTATATTAGATAAGTTCCTAAGTCCAAATGAAGTTAAAGAAATTATAGAAACCACCAAGGCAGAGGCTGGCGACTTGATAATTTTCTCTGCAGATAAATTAGATATAGTTTACAAAACCCTAGGCAACCTTCGTTTATTTATTGGAGATAAGTTGGGCTTAAGAAAAAAGGATGACTATAAATTCCTTATTGTTACAGACTTTCCCCTTCTAGAATGGTCTGAGGAAGAAGGAAGGTATATAGCCATGCATCACCCATTTACTATGCCTGCCCATGTGGATAAATTCCTTAAGGGTGAAGGGCTAGACACTATGAATGCCAAATCTTATGATTTTGTTTTAAATGGTATTGAGCTGGGTAGTGGAAGTATTCGAATTCATAGGGATGATTTACAGAAAAAAATGTTTGAAGTATTAGGCCTATCACAAAAAGATATAGAAGAAAGGTTTGGTTTTATAATTGAAGCCTTCTCCTATGGTACGCCACCTCATGGAGGGTTTGCCTTTGGTCTAGATAGGCTGGTAATGATTATGTCAGGGTCGGACACCATAAGGGATGTAATTGCCTTTCCAAAGACTAGGGATGCTTCATGCCTCTTGAGTAATGCACCAAGCCATGTAGACCAAGACCAACTAGATATATTAGGATTATCATTGGGAGGGGCCCTTGCTAATCATATGGATAAAGAAAACAAAGTGAAAAAGGCAACCTATAATATGGATGACTTGGAAGACCTATCCCAATTTATTTTAAGGGAAGAAGAAAAAAAGGAGATAAACAAGGAAATGCAAGGCTTTCTTCAAGAGATTTCCGCCTTGGATAGTTTGGATACATCAAAGATAGAAGCCACAATCAATGTTTATCCACTTCCAAACTCTACAAGGGAAGATATGGTTAAGGAAAGTTTTTCAAATGAAGCCTTATTAGCAAATGCTCCAACAGTAGAAGACGGCTATATATTAGTACCAAGGGTTATTGACTAGGAGGGAGGGATTAGATTGAAAATTCATGATAAAAATATTTCAGAAATCTTGGGTCTTTTTGAATCAAAAGGAGTTTTCAGCCAAGACTTAGTTAATCAATATTTTAAGACCTTTAAGGATGAAGACCTGGAAAAGATATTTAAGGTCACTTTCTATGAGGAGGCAATATTAAAGGCTAAGGAAATAGATGCCAGTAGGGAAAAGGGATTAAAGCTAGGGAGACTAGCCGGTATACCTATAATAATCACTGATGATATATCTACGAAGGGCTTTTTAACCACTGCAGGAAGCAAGATGTTAGAAAACTATATACCACCCTTTGATGCCAGCATAATTGAAAGACTAGAAGGAGAAGATGCTATAATTTTAGGTAAATTAAGGATTAATGAGTTTAATCTTAAAGCTCTAGAATTTCCTAGGGATACAAGCAAATTCTTACCTACTATTGTAGGATCCCAGGTTAATGGACATCCAGTATCAATTAAACCTTCCTATGGCCTAGTTTCAAGATATGGTGTAATATCTGCCACTTCCTCTCTAGATGGAATTTATATAAGTGGAAAGTCTATGGAGGATATGGGACTAATTTTAGAAATTATAGGAGGATATGATGAAAATGATTCTACTTCTGTAAATATTCAGACTTCCTCTTATTCCAAACAATCAGACTTTCCCAAGGAAGAGGTTAAAATATCTATACCTAAAGACCTATTAGGATTTAAGGATAGTAGACTTGATGAATTTATAAATTGTTTAAGAGAAACAGCTGACCTAGTTGAAGATATAAGTATAGAAAACATAAAATATTCTTCACTTGCATATAGAATACTAACTAGTGGGGAATTTGCTTCCAATACTGCCAGGTATGATGGTATAGGATTTGGATATAGGGCAGGAGACTATAAGGATAGGGAAGACCTATATAAAAGGTCCAGGTCAGAATCCTTTGGACTTGAAGCTAAAAAAACCATAATCTTTGGAAATTACCTAATTGGCTCTGAAGGCTATGATAAATATTATAGAAAGTCCCAACAGATAAGGACCCTTATTAAAGGTCAAGTAGATAAAATCCTAGGACAAAGTGAATTCATCCTTATTCCCCTTATAAATTCGATGGATAAGGAAAGTAAGGATAATTATAAAAGCCTAGCTGCCTTAACCGGCTACCCCGAAATTAAGATTAAATTTTATATAGCAGATAAAGAAGAAATTCAACTACTGCTTATATCTAAATCATTTAAAGAAAAAGATTTACTTCAGCTAGGATATATACTTGAAGAAGAAATTTTAATTAAAGGTGAAAACAATGGATAAAAACTTTGAAATAGTCATAGGTGTAGAAGTACATGTGGAACTAAAAACAAAAACAAAAATCTTTTGTGGATGTACAACAGAATTTGGTGGTTATCCTAATACTCACTGTTGTCCAGTATGTATGGGGCTACCAGGGACCCTACCTGTCTTAAATAAAGAGGTTGTTAATTATGCAATAATGGCAGGTTTAGCTACAAATTGTGAAATTACTCCAAGAGGGAGGCAGGATAGGAAGCACTATTTCTACCCTGATCTACCTACTTCCTACCAAATATCCCAGGATAGTCTTCCTATATGTGAAAATGGCCACTTGGATATAGAGATCCAAGGTCAGCAAAAGACAATAGGTATTACTAGAATTCATATAGAAGAGGATGCAGGAAAGCTTATCCACAAGGGAGATGAGGGAACCCTAGTAGACTATAATAGGGCAGGAGTACCCCTAATTGAAATAGTATCGGAGCCAGACTTAAGATCTGGGGAAGAAACCAGAGCCTTTCTACAAAAACTTAGGGCTATTATGATCTACATTGGTGTTTCTGATTGTAAAATGAATGAGGGATCTTTCAGGTGTGATGTAAACTTATCTATTAGGAAAAAGGGAGAAAAAAGATACGGAACTAGAACTGAAATGAAAAATCTAAACTCCTTTCAATCTATAATGAGGGCTATAGACTACGAATCCCAAAGGCAAATGAAAGAAATAAAAGAGGGAAGACCAATAATTCAGGAAACAAGAGGATTTGATCAAGCCAGTGGCAAGACCTACTCAATGAGGACCAAGGAGGATGCAGAGGATTATAGGTATCTTCCAGATCCAGACCTGATGCCTATTCTAATAGATGAAGACAGAATTAAAGATCTTAAAAAAACCTTACCAGAGCTGCCTGATCAAAGAAAAAAGACTTATATGAGTAAATATGGACTAAGTAGCTATGATGCAGAGCAATTGGTATCATCTATAGAAGTTGCAGATTATTTTGAAGAGGCTGCAAAATTTTCTAAGAACCCAAAGACCCTGGCTAATTTAATGATTACTGAAGTATTTCGCTTCATAGATTTAGATGAATTTTACATTCCGTTTCCACCTGCCTATATGGGTGAACTTGTAAATCTACTAGAGGATGGGATAATTAATAGCTCCACCAGCAAAAAACTAATAGATGAAATGGTAAAGGATTCTAAATCCCCTGTGGAGATAGTAAAGGAAAAAGACCTAGAACAAATAAATGATATAAACATTCTAAGTCCAATTGTAGATGATGCAATTTCCAGGAGTAGGAAAGCTGTTGATGAATATTTATCAGGGAAAGAAAAAGCTTTACAATCTATAATTGGGCAAATTATGGGAAGGACAAAAGGCAAAGCCAATCCTGAAGTAGTCTTAAGTCTACTAAAAGAAAAGTTAAAGTAAGAAGTTTTAAAAATACAGCCAAGTTATAAAGCATGACCAGTTAAAAATGACATATTTTAGCCTTGTTATATTACTATCAGACTATTCTGAATTGACAAACAAATATAGCTAGACTATAATTATATATGTAATAAAATAATAAATAGGAGGGATTTTATGTCAAACAAAAAGATGGGATTAGCATCAAAAGTTCTTATCGGCCTAGTTCTCGGTATCATTGTTGGAATCATAGTCTTTAATCTACCAGCAGGCAATTTTAAGGATAAGATACTTGTTGATGGGATTTTCCTACTACTTGGACAGTTATTCCTAAGATCTATCATGATGTTAGTAGTGCCATTAGTTTTTATTTCTCTAGTTAATGGTTCTGCTAGTATGGGTGATATCAAGAAATTAGGAAGGATTGGGGTAAAAACAGTTTCATTCTATTTAGTTACAACCGCAGTAGCAATAGTTATTTCTCTAGCAATAGCTTTCCTAATACAACCAGGTATTGGTTTGGATATGGGGGCCATTGATCAAGTAGATGTTACCTTGAGGGAAACTACACCCCTGGTACAAATTCTTTATGAAATGATACCAACAAATCCAATTTCAGCCTTAGCCAATGGAACCATGCTTCAAATAATTGTATTTGCAATCTTATCAGGTATTTCTCTTTCGTTGATTGGTGAAAAAGGCAAAAAGGCACTTGAAGTATTTGAATCCTTAAATGAAGTTGTTATGAAATTAGTAGACATAGTTATGATATTAGCTCCTATAGGGGTATTCTCCTTGGTAGCTAGAACCTTTGGACAATTAGGTGTTGCTGTTTTACTACCTATACTAAAGGCAGTTGTAGGGGTATATATAGGATTAATAATACATGGAGTTCTAGTATATGGTGGATTATTTACAGCCTTTACTAAGCTATCCATAGTTAAATTCTATAAGAAATTCTATCCAGCTATGCTAGTTGCTTTCTCAACAGCTAGTAGTAATGCTGCCCTACCACTAAATATGGATATAGTTGAGAATGAAATGGGAGTATCCAAGGACGTAGCGGCATTTTCCCTACCACTAGGTGCTACCATAAATATGGATGGTACTGCAATCTATCAAGGTGTTGCTGCAATCTTTATAGCACAAGCATATGGCATAGATGTTACTATAGGCATGGCAGCAACCATAGTCCTTACAGCTACCCTTGCTTCTATAGGTACAGCAGGAGTTCCAGGAGCCGGTTCTGTAATGCTGCTGATGGTACTGCAGGCAGTAGGTCTACCTCCAGAAGGTTTGGGACTAATCCTTGGTGTAGACAGAATCTTTGATATGGGTAGAACAGCTATGAATATTACTGGAGATGCTGTTTGTACAGTTATAGTAGCAAAACAAGAAGGTGAGTTTGACGAAGCAATATTTAATAATGATAGAAGAGTAGAGGCATAAAAAAGATTTTAGGGTGAAGATATTATATCTTCACCCTTTTTTTATAAAAGAAGTTCAATGGTAATAGTTAATAATTACGAGGAATCTTATTACAGTCCTATATTCTAGTGGATATTATATAATTGAATTTTAATTGGCATTAGCCTATAATTATTATCATAAAGACTTTTAAAATGATTAAATATCCTAATTTAAGGTATCTATAGAAGGATAAACATTTTAAATCATAAGATGGAGGTGGTTTCTTGTTTGAAGAAAAGATTTTGAAAGTTTTTACAAAGCAAAAAATGATGAGGACAGTTCTAATATCATTAATACCAATTTTGCTTTTATCTATCTACTTATTTGGTTGGAGGGTACTTTTCTTATTAGCCTTGGTTAGTATTTTTGGAGTACTGACAGAATATATATTTGAAAAGAAAAATAAGAAAAAAGTATCAGAGGCTATTTTGGTTACCTGTATACTCTACACCATGACCCTACCCCCCTCAACGCCATACTGGATAGCCGTTGTTGGAATAATCTTTGGTACCATTTTTGGCAAGGAAGTCTTTGGAGGCTTTGGTAGAAATGTATTTAACCCTGCCCTGGTAGCTAGGGCCTTTGTCTATGTAAGCTTTCCAGCCCCATTAACCATAGAATGGTCAAAGGCCGCCCTAGGATTTCCTGGTGGCTTTGCTAGATATTTAACTGAAGGAATAGAGGCTATATCCCAGGCAACCCCAATGCTAATCTTTAGGGAAACTGCTAGTATGGTAGACATAAAAGACTTACTTATAGGAAATGTAGCAGGTTCCATAGGTGAAACCAGTGCCATATTAATTATTCTGGCTGGAATATATCTAATATACAAGAAGGTGGCTTCTTGGGAGATTATGGCTGCAACCTTTACGGGTTTTGTTGGGCTTGGTGGAATCTTGTACTTATTGGGAAATCCTCAAATTCCAAACCCTCTATTTGGAGTATTGGCAGGAGGGTTTCTGTTTGGAACAGTATTTATGGCCACTGACCCTATTTCCTCTCCAAAGACAAGAGAGGGCAAGTGGATTTATGGGATTATTATTGGAGTGGTAACAGTTATTATCAGAGGTTATGCACTTTTTGCCGGTGGTATGATGTTTGCCATTCTGATTGGAAATACCTTTGCCCCTATTATTGATGAAGGGGTTAGGGCTTATAAAAAGCATAGGAAAGAGGCCAAGGAAAAGAAGGAGGCGGTAGTATGAAAAAATCCTTTCTTTATCCTATTATTTTCATGTCAATTTTAACTGCCTTTTTTACTTTCATTCTGGCTTTTATGGACTATAGTACTGCTGATCAGATTGCTTTTCTTCAGGATACAGAATTAAGGCAAAAGATCCTTTATATATTTGATATAGAAAATGATTCAAATGAACCAGAGGAAATTGATAAGGTATTTAAGGCCCATATAGAAGAGGAAAAGATAGATGGGAAGAGATACTTTTATTTGGTTGAAAATGGAGAAAGAGTAGCCAATGCCTTCCCAGTAGCTGGTGCAGGTCTCTGGGGAAGTGTAGAAGCTTATGTTGGAATTACCTCTGATTTTAAAAGCCTTACAGGCCTGGATTTTATAGCTCATTCAGAAACACCAGGTTTAGGAGGCAGGATTTCAGAAAATGAATTTAAGGATCAATTTAGGGGTTTAAATGTTGAAGAGGTAGAAGGAAAAAACTTTATCATATACAGGCCTGCCAGTGGCGGGAATGTTGATGCCATAACTGGAGCCACCTTGACTTCAAAATCAGTAAGTGACTTTTTAAATGAAGATATTTATGACTACTTAAAAGATAGGAGGGATGAATAGCCATGGCCAAAGGTAAAACTAAGAAAATATTCAAGATGCAGCTGTGGGATGACAACCCGGTTTTTAAACAAATCTTAGGAATTTGCTCTGCCCTAGCAGTGACAAACCTAATGATGAATTCATTGATTATGGGTTTGGGCCTAGTTTTTGTTACTGGACTATCTTCCTTTACCATATCCCTAATTAGGCAGTTCACACCAAAACACATAAGGATGATGGTGCAAGTCCTTATTATCTCAGCCTATGTAATAATAGTAGATATATTTCTAAAGGCCTATTATCCAGATATGAGCAGGGCCTTAGGACCCTATGTAGGACTAATAATAACCAACTGTATCATAATGGGAAGGGCAGAAGCTTATGCTCAGAAAAACCCACCCTTTGCAGCCCTAATAGACGGAGCCGCATCAGGTATAGGATATACCCTAGTCCTATTAGTAATAGCCTTTTTTAGGGAGTTAATGGGTTTTGGAACCCTCTTTGGAATACAAGTTTTGGGAGAGTGGTGGACACCGTGGACTATAATGATTATGCCCCCTGCAGCCTTCTTTTTATTGGCAATTATAATTTGGATTACCCATGATTTAGAAATGAAAAAGGAAAGGGAGGGAGTAAAACAATGATAGAACTCAATCCTTTTGTAATATTTATAGCAGCAATATTTACAAATAACATGATTTTCTCAAACTTTTTAGGTATGTGTTCCTATATTGCAGTATCAAAAGAGATCCCCACAGCACTTGGGCTTGGCCAGGCAGTAACCTTTGTTTTGGCCTGTACTGCGGTTATAAACTACTTAATTTATGATTATATTTTAATTCCTTTAAGATTAGAGTACTTAAGATTTATTGTTTTCATAGTATCTATAGCAGCCTTTGTTCAGCTGCTAGAAATGATATTAGAAAGATACCTACCAAACCTCTACTATGCTTTAGGTATATTTCTTCCACTTATAACTGTAAACTGTGCCATACTAGGTGTTTCTTTATTTATGATTATAAGACAGTATACATTTATGCAATCCTTAGGATTTGCTGTAGGGTCTGGAATTGGTTGGACCTTAGCTATTGTTGCCTTAGCTGGAATTAGGCAAAGGATTAAAAATGCCCCTATCCCTGAAGGTCTTCAAGGTGCAGGAATAACACTGATAATAACTGGGATAATGGCCTTGGCCTTTGTTGGATTTTCAGGTATTGTACAAATCCAATAGGGGGGATAAATATGGAAACTATACTTAATACTACCTTGGCCTTAACAGCCATATCAGCAGTATTTGCTCTTTTGCTTACAATTGCCAATAGAACTATTGGGAATTATGGCGAGGTTAAGTTAATAATCAATGAAGAAAAAGAATTTACCATTCAAGGAGGGGACACACTTCTATCTTCTTTAATTGAAGAAAAAATATTCACACCCTCAGCCTGTGGGGGCAAGGGAACCTGTGGGTATTGCAAGGTTGCTGTAGA
>CAZFIO010000038.1:0-14807 GCA_964519585.1 uncultured Tissierellaceae bacterium | reverse complement strand
ATACGTTTTAAATATTTATTCGAACATATCTGGTTAGATTTGTTGCACTTTATTCCCCTTATGTTCATCACCTGGCCAATAAAAGTATTTTCAATAGACCCTATAGTAGGCCCCTAATAAACAATGCTAGTCTATTGCTAGACCACTGTTAGACTATTGCTAGACATATATTCACCACAAAATACAATTGTTTAACTATTGCTTAACCATTGCTCCCCTATTGTTTGACTATGGTCCTATTCTCCCTATGTACATCAAAGATATTGAAAATTTATTCAAAATCCAATTCTAACCCCATCCCAAATAAAAAGAATGTTCCACGTGGAACATTCTTTTATTGCTTAAATATCTTTATAAGTACTTCAATATGGTCTTCTTTATCTGACTCTTTATATTCTATCTTTACCCCCGAGTCTTTGATAAGCTTATAGGCCTTCCTTATGGTGTTTAAGTAGATTCTCAAATTGACAGCTGATTTAATTTTCAGTTTTGATTCAACTCCTGTATCTTTACTATTAAACTTGTCCAATATGCTTTCAACTACTTCCTCAGTCTCACTTACATTAAGATTTTTCTTGATGATTTCCTCAAGAACTTGAAATTTTAAGTTGTCATCATGCAACTTCAAAAGTGCCCTACCATGTCTTTCCGTTAAATCTCCTATTATCAACCCCCTCTGGACTTCAAGGGGTAATTTTAATAACCTTATTTTATTTGCAATGGTAGACTGGGATTTTCCTATTCTTTCTGCCAAATCCTGCTGGGTATAATTATGGTCATTTATTAAATTATAATAGCCTTGTGCTTCCTCCATAAAATTCAAATCTTCCCTTTGAAGATTTTCAATTAAAGCTATAACTGCAGAATCCTTATCCTTATACTCCACTACTATAGCAGGAATCTCAGTAAGTTCTGCTAATTCAGATGCCCTTAATCTTCTTTCACCTGCAATCAGCTCAAAACTATTTCCCCTTATCTGCCTTACACTTATAGGTTGGATAACTCCATAGGATTTAATAGACTGGGACAGTTCCTCCAAGGATCTCCTACTAAAATCTTTTCTTGGTTGGTAAGGATTTGGCCTAATATTAACTATAGGAATGTATTTAACCTCTTGTTGTAGTCTCATAAAAGCACCCTTTCTTCTATTCTTTATAGGAGTATTCTCTAAATAAAAATTATTTCCTTCTTTATTTCCCAGGTTTCTTTCTACAATTTTTCCTAAATTATAAGGGGTTTTTCCTTGGTTTCCCCCCTGCTCTAGGATATTTTGTCGGTGTCTGCCTGATTTTCTCAATAATTATCAAAGAATGGACTATATCTGTGTTTGGTATGGAAATTAATTTTTTATCCAGTATCCTAGCTCCCAATATTTGAATTGCCCTCCTCCCTTCCTTAAGTTCTTCATCTACATCAGGCCCCTTCATAGATATAAAATACCCCCCTACTTTAACAAAAGGTAAACAATACTCACTTAAGGTATTTAAAGATGCAACAGCCCTAGAGACTGCTAAATCATACATCTCTCTATGGTCTTCCCTCCTAGCTTCCTCTTCGGCTCTTCCATGCAAGGCATTTATCCCATTTAAGCCCAAGCTTTCAATAACCTCATTTAGGAACCTTATTCTTTTATTTAGACTATCTAGAAGAGTAATATCCAGATTGTTTTTTAAAATTTTCATAGGAAGTCCAGGAAATCCACCCCCTGTTCCTATATCAATAAGTCTTTTATTACCTTCAAAATAATCAAGACCTAGGATGGTAAGGCTATCCAGAAAATGTTTGGAAATAATCTCCTCATCATCTACAATTGCAGTTATATTTATTTTTTCATTCCACTCTTTCAGAAGATTCTTATATAATATAAACTTTTCTAGTTGACCTTTGCCAGCCTCTAATCCTAATTCCTGAATTCCTTTTTCTAATAAATCAAAGTATTTCATTTATTTGATTCCCTTCTTCTTTTTTGTTCTAAATAAATTAAAAGAACATTTATGTCTGCAGGTGTTACACCTGATATTCTCGATGCCTGACCTACTGAATCAGGTTTTATCTTGCTTAATTTTTGGAAAGCCTCGTTGCTCAAGCTTTTTACATCACTATAATCAAAATCAATGGCTAGTTTTTTGTTTTCTAGTTTTTTAAATTGTTCAATCTGTGATATTTGCTTTTTTATATATCCTTCGTATTTGATTTGTACCTCTACCTGAAGTCTTATTTCTTTTAATAAGTCTTTACGGTCTGGATCTAAAGCTGCCAACATATCATAGTCTAGTTCTGGTCTCCTTATAAGCTCATATAAGTTACTAGGAGATTTGATAGTATTGGATGATAGACTCTCAAGAATCTTGTTATTTTCTTCTGTAGGATTTACCTTTACGGTCTTTAATCTTCCCAACTCATCTTCTACTGCCTTTTTCTTTCTAAGCATCAGATCATATCGTTCTTTTGATACTAGCCCTAAGTCATATCCAATTTTACTTAGCCTTAGGTCCGCATTGTCCTGCCTTAGGGTTAACCTATATTCTGCCCTAGATGTCATCATTCTATAGGGTTCGTCTGCACCTTTTGTTACCAAATCATCTATCAAAACACCTATATAGGCCTGGGACCTATCCAGTATAAAGGGTGGCCTTCCCTTAATATTTTGAACTGCATTAATTCCTGCAATTAGGCCTTGGGCTGCTGCTTCCTCATAACCAGAGGACCCATTTATCTGGCCTGCAAAAAATAGGTTAGATATTTCCTTATGTTCTAAAGTTCTTTTTAGTATCCTTGAATCAATAGAATCATATTCAATTCCATAGGCAGGCCTCATGAATTTTACATTTTCTAGTCCAATAATTTTCTTATACATTTCTTCCTGTACTTCTTCCGGAAGGGTAGAACTTGCTCCCTGAACATACATCTCCTTGGTAGTTAAACCTTCTGGCTCAATAAAAATCTGATGCCTATCCTTATCAGCAAACCTTACAATCTTGTCTTCTATAGATGGACAATACCTAGGCCCAACCCCTTCAATATCACCAGCATACATAGGGGACCTATGAAGATTTTCCCTGATAATATCATGAACATGTTCTGTTGTATAGGTTAGGTAGCAAGACTCTTGCTTTATATCAAACTTCTTCTCCATATTTAAGAAAGAAAAAGGTATAATCTCCTCATCTCCAGGCTGTTCTACCATCTTGGAAAAATCTATAGAATCCTTGTGCACCCTGGCAGGTGTTCCTGTTTTGAGCCTATTTAATTCAAAACCCTTTTTAATTAAGGCTTCAGAAAGTAAGTTTGAAGGAAACATACCATCCGGTCCAGATGAATAATTAATTTCTCCAATAAATATCCTTCCCCTTAGGTAGGTTCCAGATGCAAGAATTACAGCCCTAGACCTGTAAATGGCCCCTGTTCTAGTTATTACACCCTTCACCTGATTTTCCTCAATTATTATATCTACAACTTCCCCTTGTTTTAAGTTTAAGTTTGGCTCATTCTCCAGAACCTTCTTCATTTCCATATGATAAGCTTTTTTATCAGCTTGTACCCTTAAAGAATGTACGGCAGGTCCCTTGGACTTATTTAACATCTTTGTTTGTATAAAGGTCTTATCTATATTAAGTGCCATTTCCCCACCTAGGGCATCAATTTCCCTAACTAAGTGTCCCTTGCCTGTTCCCCCAATATTTGGGTTACAGGATAGGGCTACTATAGAATCTAGGCTCATGGTTAAAATAAGGGTCCTTAGTCCCATCCTGCTACCAGCCAAGCCAGCCTCAACACCGGCATGTCCTGCCCCTATAACTACTAAATCATAGTCGCCTGCTATAAATTTATTTAAATCTTTCATCTTAATCCTCTTTCTAAAAACATAAATTATTAGACCTTGAGTTTATCAAGGTCTGGATTTATTTTAATACCTAATATAGGCTTATGTCAAGATTTTTACTGGTCCTTTTACTTACCAAGGCAAAACTCTGAAAATATCTTATCCAATATATCTTCATCAATGCTGTCACCAGAAATCTCCCCTAAGTTTTCCCAGGCATTTTTTAGATCAACTTCTACACAATCCAGGGGGATTTGCATCTCCAAGTCAGAAATCACAGAATCAATATTGTTCTTTGCCTTAACAAGTTGATTTTTGTGCCTTAAATTAGTAATAATTGTATCTGATTCTAGATTTAATTGCCCCTGATAAAACATATTTTTTATACTTTCTTCTAGTATATTAAGACCCTGCCCCTCAGTTATGGAAGTGGTTATAATAGGCTTTCCTTCCAGTATCTTTATCAAATCCATTTCCTTAACCATAGGCGGTAGGTCAGTTTTGTTTAGAATTATAATAGACTTTCTATCTTTTATTAAATCAATAATCTTAAAGTCATCATCATCCAGGTCTTCTGAAGAATCAAAAACCACAATAATCAAGTCTGCATCATCTATAGACTTTTTTGCCCTGTCTACCCCTATTTTTTCAACTACATCCTCTGTATCCCTGATTCCAGCAGTATCTACAATCTTTAGGGGTATACCATCTATACTTATAAACTCTTCAATTATATCCCTAGTAGTACCAGGAATATCTGTAACTATAGCCCTACTTTCCCTTAGAAGGGCATTTAGTAGGGAGGACTTACCAACATTGGGCTTGCCTAAAATTACAGTATTTATCCCATCCCTTAGGATTTTCCCATTATCTGCAGTAGAAAGTAGTCCTTGGATTTCTTCCCCTACTTCCCTGGCCCTTCCTAGCAAGTCTTCATAACCCATCTCCTCAGTGTCCTCATCAGGAAAATCTATTGATACCTCAACATGGGCAATCATAGCTAGCAATATATCCCTAATCTTTTTTATCTTGCTTGATAGACCACCTTCCAACTGACTTAGAGAAACCCTATAGGACTTATCTGTTTTAGATTTAATAATATCAATAACTGCCTCAGCCTGGGACAAGTCAAGACGACCATTTAGAAAGGCCCTTTTAGTAAACTCTCCTGGTTCAGCCAGTCTAGCGCCACTCCTTAGGGCTAACTCAAGAACTTGACCAACAGCCACTATGCCTCCATGACAGTATATTTCAACCATATTTTCCCTGGTATAGGTATAGGGTTCCTTCATATAAGCTATAAGCACCTCATCAACCATCCTATCCTCTTCATCATATATATGGCCATATATAAGTTTTCTATTATCAGCCTCTACTAATTCACTGTCCTTGGCAGATTTAAAGATTCTATTCCCAATTCCTATAGCATCTATCCCACTTAACCTAACAATCCCGATACCTGCCTCTCCCACAGCAGTGGAAATTGCAGCAATAGTTCCCATATCCTCACCCCCAAAATCTATTACCTCTTATTCTTACCCATTTATGGATAATATATATATAACAATAGTCAAGCAATTGACAAGCAATGGTTTAGCCGGGGTCTAGCTTTAACAAAACCCATTGATTCCTTATCTTAGAACCAATGGGTTTTGTTTATTCAGCTTCTATAACAATTCTCCTATAAGGATCTTTTCCTTCACTATAGGTAGTGACCCCCTTATAGTCTTGTAAACTAGAGTGTATAATCCTTCTTTCATAAGGATTCATAGGCTCTAATTTTACCTTCCTCCTATTTCGAATAGCTGTATCAGCCATTCTTTTAGCTAAACGAATTAGGGTTTCTTCCCTTTTTTCCCTGTAGCCTTCAATATCCAGTATAATCTTTACATATTCTTCATTTCCCCTATTAATATATAGGCTAATTAAATACTGAAGAGCGTCCAGGGTATTGCCTCTTTTACCAATTAATATACCTTTATCTCTAGAATTTACATTGGTAATATTGATTAGCAAAGAATCATCTTTTTCTTCCAGCTCTATATCTACACTTATATCCATGCTAGATATTATTTTGGATAAAAAATCATGGGCCAAGGCCTTGTTATCCCTTATAAGAGTAAGCTTTACCCTTGAATCCTTAGATCCTATTAAGCCAAATAAACCCTTGCTTCCCTCTTCTAGAACCTCAACCTCAACTTCTTCAAGTCCTACCTCTAACTCCAATAAACCTGCATTTATTGCTTCATCAACAGTTTTTCCTTCAACAATAGTATATTTCACTATTATACCTCCTCAGTTTTACCAATTGATTTATTGGATATTGATTGCTGTATTATAGTGAAAATATTACCAACTACCCAATATAAGGCTAGACCAGCTGCAAATCCCCTAGCTGCCATAAATATCATAACAGGTAAAAAGTAATTCATTGTTTTTTGAGTTGCTTGGGCCTTTTCATCAGCACTTGGTGGTGCCATCAACAAACTTTGGAAATAAGTAGTTACAGCTGCCAGCAAGGGCAATCCCCACATGAGAGTGTCAGGGTGTTCTAAATTTTTAATCCAAAAGAAAGACTTATTCATAGCCTCATAAAAAACAGGATCAGTAAATGCATACTTAGCTGGTTCCCTGAAAACTGCTAAAAATGCAATTAAGATTGGAAATTGGACCAAGAGAATAAGGCAACCAGATGCAGGATTATAATTATGTTCCTTATATAGCTGTTGCATCTTCATATTCATAGTTTGTGGATCATGCTTAAACTTCTTTTGAATTTCCTTAATCTGTGGCTGAATTTCTCCCATTTTCTTTGTGGATTTAGTTTGCTGCATATTTACAGGTAATAATAATAATTTAAAAACAATTGTTGTGATTATTATAGCCATAGCATAAAAAGAAAACATTTCTGGCTCATTACCTAAATTGGAAACTAAATCATAAACAAACTTAAGTAGAATTCCTAGGTACTTCCCTAAAAAAGCTGTCATAGACAAACCCCCTATCAATTAAGCGGGTCATATCCCCCTTCATGGAAGGGATTGCAACGTATAATTCTTTTGACGCTTAAATAACTCGCCTTAAAAAACCTATATTTTTTATAGGCTTGTAAAGAATATTCGGAACAAGTGGGATAAAACCTGCAATTTTTTCCTTTTAAAATATACTTTGAAATAAAACTTTGATAAAACCTTATTAAGCCAATAGCCAGCCTATTCATTACTTTCATTCCTTTTCAAGACACCAGATATTTTAAGTATATGTCTTATTGAATTTTCCAATTCACCAAAGGATATATTGACTATATGTTTTTTTGGTATAAAAATTAAGTCATAGCCTGATTTCAAATCAAAAAAATTCCTTTTATATGCTTCCTTCATCCTTCTTTTGATTTTATTCCTAGTTACAGCATTTCCCATCTTCTTAGAAATTGTAAAGCCAGCCCTAGTCTCATTAATATCATTTTTCATACAATAGAGAATAATATTTCTATTCCAATAATTTTTTCCATACTTATATATCTTTTTAAATTCAGTATTTTTCCTAATCCTATACTTTTTTTCCATAACTTACATCCTTTACTTCATGACTCTTAAACAAAAGACCATCCCCCTATTAGGATAGACCTTGTTCTACGAAGTATACATACACAAGACTCTTTTAAGACTTGTATAGGAAAAACCCATATACATGGCCTCATTAAATTATCCTAGTCATTACAAAAAAAGGCCACCTTCTGGTAGCCTTAAGCAGTCAATCTCTTTCTACCTCTTTTTCTTCTATTTCTTATGATTTCTCTGCCAGCTTTTGTTCTCATTCTTTTTCTAAAACCATGAACTTTGCTTCTTTGTCTATTTTTTGGTTGATAAGTCCTTTTCACTTACTTGCACCTCCTTAAAATCCCTAAATAAATATAGAGTAATAAATCCTTCGAATTTTTCTTTAATCTAATTCTATCTATTAAATAAAGAAATACTCGGATATTTTTATATTTTATACTTACAAATATAAATCTACAATTAGACACTACTATTGATTATATTTATTTGACATACTTATGTCAAGAAATTTAGATTATTATAGGAATATTATTTTATTAACAATATCTTTCAACTTGTGGATAAACTTATTGAATAAAAATCAAACTTTTGATATTATTAATCTACATATGTGGATATTTTAAAAATTCATTAACAAACAAATACTTATACACATTCTGTGGATATCATGTGTATAAGTATTAAAAATTTATGATATTTTCTATTAATTACTGTAATTATGCCAAATCTTATACACAAGAAGCTTTTTTTATTCTTGTTAATATAAATTTTATCAAAATTTTATAAACATATTCAGATTGTAATTATCCACATAATTCCCAATTATTTTTTTAAAATTTCACCATATAAATTATTAGCTAAGCTGTTGATAAGTATGTTAGTATGTTTTTTAAGCTCAAGGGGGTATGAGAATGTCATCAAATTTAGATACTATTTGGAATAAGGTAATGGAGATTATCAAGGTTGAACTTACCCAGGTAAGTTATAATACTTGGCTTAAATCTATCCAACCTATAAATATGTATGATAAAACCATTGTCTTAGGAGCTCCAAATGATTTTACCAAGGGTATTTTGGAGGGAAGATATTTAAATTTAATCAAAAATGCAATTATTGAGGTAACAAATGAAAACTACATAGTTCAGCTAGTTGTAAATAGCGAAAGTGACACGGTTGAAACTGGACAGGCTCCTATAGAAACAGAAGCCAATCATAGGTCACAGTTAAACCCAAAGTATTCCTTCAATACTTTTGTTATAGGTAACAGTAACAGATTTGCCCATGCAGCATGTCTAGCAGTTGCAGAATCACCAGCCCAGGCCTATAATCCCCTCTTTATATATGGAGGTGTTGGTCTTGGTAAAACCCACCTTATGCATGCAATCGGCCATTATATATTAAGGCAAAGGCCAGATTCAAAGGTTGTATATGTTTCAAGTGAAAAGTTTACCAATGAGCTGATAAACTCAATTAGAGAATATAGGAATGAAGAATTTAGAAATAAATACAGAAATGTAGATGTTTTACTAGTGGACGATATACAGTTTATAGCTGGAAAAGAGGGTACCCAGGAAGAATTCTTCCATACCTTTAATGCCCTTCATGAATCCAATAAACAAATCATCATTTCATCAGATAGGCCTCCTAAGGAAATACCAACCCTGGAAGATAGACTAAGATCAAGATTCGAATGGGGGCTTATAGCAGATATTCAGGCGCCAGATTATGAAACAAGAATAGCAATTCTTAGAAAAAAGGCAAATTTAGAAAATATTGAAGTAAAAGATGAAATTATGCATTATATAGCAAATAAGATCCAATCAAATATTAGAGAATTAGAAGGAGCACTTATTAGGGTTGTAGCCTACTCATCACTAACAAATATGGAAATTACCCTTGATCTAGCAGAAGAAGCCCTTAAGGATATTATATCCACCAATAGGCCAAAAGAAATTACAGTAAACCTTATAAAAGAGGAAGTTTCAAAAAACTTTGGCATAAAAATAGAAGACTTTAACTCCAAAAAAAGAACCAGGGCCATTGCCTATCCAAGGCAGATTGCCATGTACTTAACCAGAGACCTAACAGACCTATCCCTACCAAAAATAGGTGATGAATTTGGGGGTAGGGACCATACTACGGTAATACATGCCTATGATAAAATTAACTCAGAACTATCAAGTGATGAAAACCTAAGAAATAAAATTGATTATATAATTGAAAACCTAAAAGGTAAGGAATAATGTGAATAAGATTTTGTTTATCAGAAAGTTATCAACATTTTATTAAATCATTTATTATTTGCTAGCTATAGTTTAGATTAGCTTATCCACATAATAACAAGCCCTACTACTATTACTACTATATCAGTATATATATATTTATTTATAGGGAGGAAAAAAATGAAATTTAAAATAAATAAAAGAGATCTATCCAAACATATTAGCATAGGTCAAAAAGCAATTTCTTCAAGAAGCACCCTACAAATATTGGATGGAATTTTACTAATAGCAAAAGATGAGAAGTTAATTATTAGAGGAACTGATTTACACTTAAGCATAGAAACCAGTGTAGGCTGCAATGTAATGGAAGAAGGCTCCATAGTTGTAAACTCTAGAATTTTTGGTGATATTGTAAGAAAGTTGCCAGATTCCCCAATTACTATTGAGGTGGAAAATACTAATATTAAAATTCTATGTGATAATTCAGTCTTCAATATATCAGGAAACCAAGGCAGCGAATACCCAGAACTTCCTATAGTAGTTGAAAAGGATAGTTTTCTTATTCCTATGGATATATTTAGAAATACTATTAGACAAATTGTATTTGCAACATCCCAAGATGAAAGTAGGCCCTCACTAACTGGTGCCCTTTTGGAAATTAAGGACAATACCATAAACTTTGTAGCCCTAGATGGTTATAGGCTAGCATTTAAGTCTTTTAAAACCCAGTCGGATATAGAAGAAAAAATGATAATACCAGCACCAACTTTGGTAGAATTAAGTAAAATCATGGAAGATTCAGATGATGATGTAAATATTACCATATCAAAGGGTTATGTTATATTTAGGATTGATTCCACAATTATATACTCAAAATTACTGGAGGGTCAATTCTTTAACTATAGTGATATTATAAGAAACCACCACAAAACTACAGTAATAGTGGATAAAAGAGAACTACAAAATGGCTTGGAAAGGGCATCACTACTAGCCAAGGAAGACAGGGCCAACCTGGTCAGGCTAAATATTGAAGATGGTAAAATAAGCATCAGCTCAAATACTGAAATAGGAAGTGCATACGAGGTAGTAGACTCCTTACAGGAGGGAGAAAATATTAAAATTGCCTTTAACTCAAGATATATACTAGAAGGCATAAGGGTAATTGATTCTGACAGAATTAAGCTTAATTTTATGGGAAGCATAAATCCTTGTATTATTGAGCCAATAGATGACAATAATTATATATACCTGGTTTTACCAGTAAGACTAGCCCAAGAAGATTCTTAGGAGAGATAAGATGATAGAGATAAAAATAGATACGGATTATATAAAGTTAGATCAGTTTTTAAAACTAGCAGATCTTGCCCAAACAGGTGGCCATGGAAAGATTATTATTAAAGAAGGTAGAGTTAAGGTAAATAATCAAGTCACTCTAGCCAGGGGTAAGAAACTATATGATGGTGATATAGTTGAGGTGGAAGATAGTGGTAGGTTTCTAGTAAAGCGTAAAGTTTAAGCCTATGCTGATATATTGGAATAATTGTGTTAGTAGGGGCTGACCTGTGTGTCAGTCCAATGTAAAGATAAAAGGCAATAAGAAGAAAGAGAAAATTATAAGATATAAAGAAAGACTTTAACTATTGCCTTAGTTAGATTGTTATGGTCGTACTAGGAACATTTGTTTAATTCCTACATTATGTTATAATTATATTAACAATAGTTAAACCATTGTTAAACCATTGTTAAACTATCGTTTAAGCTTTCAGGGGTGTATATTTTTTGAATGTAAATAATATTAGACTAATTAATTTTAGAAATTATGAGAATATTTGTTTAAATTTCAATAAAAGCATAAATATCTTTATAGGTAAAAATGCCCAGGGTAAAACCAACCTTATGGAAGCTATCTATATGTGTTCTACAGGTAGGTCTTTTAGGACCAATAGGGATAGGGAGATTATAAATTTCAACAAATCGGAAGCCTATATCGGTGCAAATATAAAATTAGGAAATTTAGAAAAATTTATAGAAATAAAAATGGACCAGGCCAAGCCTAAGAGAATTAGGATAAATAAAAATGAATTAACTACTTATAAAGACCTTTATAGTGGTCTCAATGTAATTGTTTTTACTCCAGAAAAATTAAAAGTCATAAAGGATGGACCCCAGGAAAGAAGAAACTTAATTGACGATGGGATTAATCAAATTAAGCCTATTTACTCTTATAATTTAAATAAATATAAAAAAATTCTCTACCAAAGGAATAATTTACTTAAATCTAGTAGGTTTAGGAAGGATGCCAAGGATTTACTAGATGTATTTGATATGCAAATAGTAAAGGTTGGTTCCTATATTCTTATGGAAAGAAGCAGATATGTAAAGGACCTTGCAGGAGAAGCTAAGGAAATCCATGGTGAAATAAGCAAGGGTTTAGAGGATTTGGATATTTCTTATGTTTCCAATCTTCCTATCCTTGAAACTAGGGAGAAAATAGAAGAAGCATACTTAAAATCAATAAAAAACAATATAAATAGAGATTTAGAATATGGAACTACTGAAATAGGGCCCCATAGGGATGATATAAGGATGGATATAAACAAGAAGGATGTAAGAATTTATGGGTCACAGGGCCAGCAAAGAACAGTTGTACTATCCCTGGTTTTATCAGAGGTAAATCTCATTAAAAAGGAAAGACAACTCTATCCTGTTCTGATACTAGATGATGTTTTTTCAGAATTAGACCAAGACAGGAGAAAGTATTTAATAAATTTATTTGGAAATTTACAGGTTTTTATTACAAGCACAGATTATGAAGATTTAAAAATATTAAATAGTTTCAACAGGGATGTATTTTATATAGAAAAGGGTAGTCTAAGAAACTAGATTAACCCTTGTATAGTCCTTGTTGAACCAGCTTAGGAATGGAGGAAGGTTCATGAGTCAGGATTTAGGTAACAACAGAAGTTACACTGCCAATGAAATACAAGTATTAACTGGACTGGAACCAGTTAGAAAAAGACCAGGTATGTATATAGGGAGTACTGGCCCCAGCGGTCTGCATCATTTGGTCTATGAGGTGGTAGACAACAGTATAGATGAAGCCTTGGCAGGTATATGTGATACTATAGATATAAAAATATTTAAGGATAATTCAGTTCTAGTTGAGGACAATGGAAGTGGGATTCCAGTAGAAACCCACCCCCAAACAGGAAAATCAACTGTAGAAACTGTACTTACTATACTTCATGCAGGTGGTAAGTTTAACAATTCTGCCTACAAGGTATCTGGTGGATTGCATGGGGTGGGTGTTTCAGTAGTAAATGCCCTATCTGAATGGTTGGTTATAAAGGTAAAAAGAAATAATAAAGAATATATGCAAAAGTTTGAAATAGGTGAACCTGTCAGTGAGTTAGAGGTAATTGGTAAAAGTAAAACTACTGGTACCTCTATTCATTTCAAACCTGATTCCAATATATTTGATACTTTAGAATTTTCCTTTGAAACCCTAGAGCATAGGTTCAGGGAAATGGCATTTTTAAACAAGGGCATAAAAATCAAGCTTTATGATGAAAGAGAAGATAAGGAGAAGGATTTCTACTTTGAAGGTGGGATTAAATCCTTTGTTGAATATATTAACAGGAATAAAAATCCAATCCATAAGAAGACCATATATTTAGATGGTGAAAAAGATGGGACCATGGTTGAATTAGCCATGCAATATACGGATGCTTATTCAGAAAATGTTCTAACCTTTGCCAATAACATAAATACTGAAGAAGGTGGTACCCACCTATCTGGTCTACGAACTGCCCTAACTAGAGTTATGAATGACTATGGTAGAAAGTACAACATCCTTAAGGAAAAGGATGAAAACTTTTCTGGTGATGATGTAAGAGAGGGTTTAACTGCCATCCTGTCTGTAAAACTTCCTGAGCCTCAGTTTGAAGGACAAACCAAGGCAAAATTGGGAAATAGTGAAACTAGGGGGATTGTAGAATCCTTAACCTATGAATTTTTAGATTCATTTTTAGAGGAGAACCCAAGGATAGCAAAAACAATCATTGATAAGGCAATCTCCTCCCAAAGAGCAAGACATGCAGCTAGGAAGGCCAGGGAACTTACCAGGAGGAAAAGTATCTTTGATAATACCACCCTGCCTGGAAAACTTGCTGACTGCCAGTCGAACGATTTGGAAATTACAGAAGTATATTTGGTTGAGGGAGATTCTGCTGGAGGTAGTGCTAAACAAGGTAGGTCCAGAGAATTCCAGGCTATACTACCCCTAAGGGGAAAGATACTAAATGTTGAAAAGGCAAGATTGGATAGGATTCTTAGTTCCGATGAGATTAAGATGCTAATCACAGCCTTTGGTACTGGAATTGGTGAAGATTTTGATATAGAAAAACTAAGGTATGGAAAAATTATTATTATGACAGACGCGGACGTAGATGGGGCCCATATAAGGACCCTGCTACTTACCTTCTTCTACAGATATATGAAGGAGTTACTGGACAATGGTCATATATATATTGCCCAGCCACCTCTTTATAAGGTTAGCAAGGGTAGGGCAGAACACTATGTATATAGTGACCCCCAACTAGACGATTTATTGAATGAAATTGGTAGGACCAACTACTCCATACAAAGGTACAAGGGTCTGGGGGAGATGAACCCTGAGCAACTATGGGATACAACCATGGATCCTGAAACCAGGACCCTACTTAGGGTAAGTACAGAGGATGCTATAGCAGCTGATGAAATATTTACCACACTTATGGGGGACAAGGTGGAACCAAGAAGAAAATTTATACAGGAAAATTCAAGATTAGTAACAAATCTGGATATATAGGAGGACTTTATGGATAAGGAAAGTGGCGGTAAAATAATAGATATAAATATTGAAAAAGAAATGAAAAAGTCCTACTTAGATTATGCCATGAGTGTTATAGTTAGTAGGGCCTTGCCTGATGTAAGGGATGGTTTGAAGCCAGTTCATAGGAGGATTCTTTATGCTATGAATGACCTAGGTATGACACCTGATAAGGCCTATAGAAAGTCAGCTAGGCTGGTGGGGGATGTACTAGGTAAGTACCATCCTCACGGAGATAGCTCTGTATATGACGCCATGGTAAGATTAGCCCAGGACTTTTCTACCAGGTACCTTTTGGCGGATGGTCATGGGAATTTTGGTTCTATAGATGG
>CAZFIO010000037.1:5392-15175 GCA_964519585.1 uncultured Tissierellaceae bacterium | reverse complement strand
TGATGGATGCTGAGGATAGAGACCCTCCACTTCTAAAGAAGGAAGATTTTTACAAGGACAATAATATTGACCTAAGATTAAGTAGCAGGGTAGATTCTATAGATTGGAAGGCTAAGACAGTAAAAACCCAAAAAAATGAAACCATTCCCTATGACCATCTTATCATAGGCACAGGTTCAAAACTGAGGAAGATAAGTATAGATGGTGATGATGCAAAAGGAATCTTTTATCTGAGAGAGTTCCAAGATGCAAGGAAGATTAAGGATTGGTCAAAAAATGTTGAAAATGTAGCTATAATTGGAACAGGTTTTATAGGGCTAGAGTTTGCCTCAACCTTTAACCAAATGGGTAAAAATGTTTCAGTTCTAGTTCGGTCAGGAAAACCCCTAGACAAGGTTCTTGGTGAAGAAGTGTCTGATTACTTTGTAAAGATGCATCAAGACCATGGGGTAAACTTTTTGTATAATGAGGAAGCCAAGGAGTTTATCAAGGATGAAAATGGGAATATAGAGTCTATAAAAAGCAAAAACGGAAAAAGTATCAAATGTGATATGGTTCTTATAGCAGTAGGGGTAGAGCCTAACTTATCCTTTGAGATAGATTCTCTTGATACAGAAGGTGGTATCCGTGTAAATCAGTACGGAGAAACATCTTTACCTAATATTTATGCAGGTGGAGATATAGCTATATGGCCCTATAGAGGTAATTCAATCCATATAGAACACTGGGAAACTGCCTGGAGTCAAGGAATTTCAATAGCTAGGAATATTATGCAAAAAGAATCCAATGAATATAAGACCATTCCATATTTTTGGACTGATCAGTATGATGAAACTTTTGAATACTTGGGCCATGCAAAAAGCTGGGACAAAATCTTGATAAGGGGATCTTTGGAGGAGAAAAGATTTGCCCTGGCCTATTTAGATAAAGATGATTATCCTCTGGCCATTCTTTTCGCCAATAACTTTGAAGAAAGAAAAGATGTAGAAGGCTTACTAAAGAAAAACAAACCCATTAGGGAAGTTCAGTTTATAGATGTTTCTATAGCAATTAAAGAAATCTAAGCTGTTATAGATCAGCTTTGTTTTATAGGAAAGAGGTGGATTATGTATAGGGAAAACAATAGATATAATCACAAGGATATGCAGGAAGAAATCAATCAACTACAAATGAAGAAAAAGGAACTAATAGAAGCTATAGATGCAGGGGTAAGAACTGACAAATCAATATCAAGGATGATTGGAAAGCTGGATTCTGCCAGGGGATGGGGAATTTGGGATATTTGGGGTGGGAAGCTACTATCAAATCTAGCAAAACATTCTGCCATCAATAAGGCCAACGAACTATCCTATGAGGTGAAGGAAAATTTAAGGATATTTCAAAAAGAGCTAAATGATATCAATGAATTTACTGACTTAAGATTAAACCTATCAGGCTTTACTACCTTTGCCGACTTTTTCTTTGACGGGCTTTTTGTAGATTTTTTTGTTCAGAGTAAAATCAAAAATGCCCTTAGAAATACTAAACAGGTCCAAAGAAAGGTCAATGAGGTAATTAGGGACTTGGAAAGGGATTTGAGAGATGTAAACAGACAGTTATCTAGACTATGAAAATATAAACTTTTAATTGGTGGATATGAATACTAATCTTATAAGGTGTTTTTTAAATTTAGTAGTTTACTTATAATTAATATGATGGAGAGTTCATCTACCAATAGTGTATAATTAAGATAAGTACTAGAAATTAAGACAAACTAGTTGGATATAGGGCTAAGGATGAGAAAAATGAAAAACAATGACATATCAAAAGGCGAAAAAACCATGCTCACTGCAATTATTCTAAGTGCTCCTGGACCTTTAGCCACAGGTATACCTGCTATACTAAGCAGATCAGCTACTCAAATAGCAGATTTCATACGAAGAACTACTGAATTAATAGCTATTATTATATCCTGGCAGGTATATAAAAAAATACATCAGAGAGATGAAGACTTTGACTATAAGGAAAAACTAGTCAGGATATCCAAGATGGCTGTAACCATTGCTATGGTATTGACTGGAATTACAATGTTTTCTATTGGTATAGCTAGGTTTTTCACCAATGATGTATCGGGCAAAGTAGCCTTAGGCCTTTTTACGGCAATAATTGCTACTGTATTTAATACCTTTTTCTCCCTAAAATACAAGGCCCTAGCAAGGGATTTTAATAACCCAATAATTAAAGGTCAGTACAAGCTATATAAGGCCAAGGCCTATGTAGATGTAGTTGTAGTTATAGCCTTAGCAACTGTATTTATAGCCCCAAAAAGTGAACTAGCAAGATATGTAGACGCTATTGGTTGCATAGCAGTTGCTATATATTTACTCTATAATGGTATAAAGGGATAATATTTAAATCTATAAGATTAGTAAACAAAAAGCTTATGGTGGCTAAATCCTACCATAAGCTTTAAAAATTTATCCTAAACTTCAAACTCAAACTCAGGATTGCTTGAATCAACCCAGCCTAACTGTACCTGACAATCAAAATATTTTTTAAGCAGACTAGCCAATTCTTCTTGGGCCAAAATCATCTTATCCTTGTTATCCAAAAATCCATCAATAGGAAACATGACCCTAGATGTATCTTCTGTAATTTTTCCTAGTTGGCTTTGTCTCCAAATCCATCTTCTTGTCCTTACTGTATTGCCACTGGCGTATACTATTTCATCTTCCTCCAAATCTTCTTTTTCTACTGCCCCAAAGGGTATAAAGTAATCATCAGGTCTTGCATATCTTACATAAAAATCTCCTTGATTACTATCCAAATCATGGGCTCCTATGGGTAGCCTATATTTTAAGGAAACAGAATTTCCTAAGTCAACTATAGGATTTATTGAAGGCATGCCTTTTTTCTTTGAGATTCTTGTTAGTAGAGCCTCTATAGATGACATAAACTTATTTGGATTTATATTCATTTTCTTAAAGGCTTCTCGATAGGGGCTAACTTCCTGACCTTCCTTCACTTTTTTCCCCTCAAAGTATGTTTCACATTCCTTTACACTAGCATCCAGTAAGTTATCAATTTCAGGTATTTTTTTACTGTTGTCTATATTTGATACTGCAACCATGGCAAAACAAACATCCCCCAAGGTTTCAAACACCTTTTTTTCCACTATAAATTTCATCTTCATCCCTCCCGAATTCTTACTATTGAAAATCATTGTATATTAATCAGTAAAGATTAGCAATAGAATTCCGGTTATATCAATCATCCTAGTTGGACTTAACCCTCTAGTTCTACTTCTGTACTTTCTAGATTCGGTTTCTTTGTATAGGCAATATTAAAGTTTGTATAGCCATAGATTACGGCGATTAGAGGATTTAGCCAATTTAATATTGCATAGGGTAAGTAGGCAAAAGGACTGACCCCTAGTGCACTAGCTATAAAGGCTCCACAAGTATTCCATGGGAAAAGAGGGGACGTAAGGGTTCCAGCATCCTCCAGCGTCCTTGACAAAACCTTTAAATCAATATCTCTTTCCTTATAAGCATCCTTAAACATTCTTGCAGGGAAGATTATTGCCAGGTATTGGTCTGCAGTTGCAGCATTTAAAAAGATTGATGATACTACAGTTGCAAGGATTAAATCACCTGTACTACGAACAACACCTAGTATTTTATTAACTATAGCTTCTGTAACTCCAGCACCATCCAGAACTCCTGCTAGGGCCATAGCACATAATACAAGAGATATGGTCCACATTACATAGTCTAGTCCACCACCAACTATTAGCTCATCAATTAGCTCATAGCCTGTGTCCATCTCAACTCCATAATGCATAACCTCTACGATTTCACTCAAGCCTGCTCCTTGGAAGATTGCTGCAAAGAATGCAGCAAATACTGCTCCACCCATAAGGGCAGGGACTGCCTTAACCTTTAGCGCTATCATAACCATTACTGCTACAGGAACCAAAAGCAAAATTGGACTTATGGTAAATGTTTCACTTAAGAGCCTATGTAGTTCAGTAATTTGTTCAATTTCTACATGCTTAGCATATTTCAAACCAATAAAGAAGTAAATAATACCTGAAATTATCATACTTGGAACTGTAGTGAAAAGCATGTACTTAATATGATCAAAAACATCCACTTCACAAACACCAGAGGCTAGAACTGTAGTGTCAGAAATTGGAGATAATTTATCGCCAAAATATGAACCTGAAACAATTGTACCAGCTATAACTGGTGCGGGAATTCCGAAACTTAGGCCAATTCCTAGCAAGGCAATACCTATAGTGCCTGCTGTACCCCATGAATCTCCCGTAGTCAAGGATGTAATAGAACATAAAACAAAGGCAGTAGGTAGGAAGATACTAGGAGAAATCAGCTTGGACCCATAGTAAATTATCGTGGGAACTACACCAGAGTGCAACCATGTTCCTAGCATTATACCCATGGCAAGTAAAAATACTATTGATGGGACAATACTGTTTATAGTTTTAACTATAGAAGCCTCTAAGTCATCCCATTTTGAACCATTTAATAGTGCAAGAATAATAGCAAACATAGTAGCGATAACAATGGGGATTTGTGGATCCTGTTCCCACATTATTACACCAACAAAAATAGAAACCAACAAAAATCCAATAACTAACAATGACTTACCAAATGATAACTTCTTTTCCACTAAGAAAACCTCCTTAAATTAAATATAACTCCCATTCCTAGAATACCTTCTAGGAACGAGAGTTAGTCGCGTTGCCATCCTAATTTATCTATATATCGCTATATAGACCTTTTTGGGTACATATATACCCTATCACTATAAGGGGTGATCCCCTTGCAGCCTTGAATCTAATCTCGGTGCAAAACTCAGAGGCCCTTTTCGTTTCTTTCGTCCTGTTCCCTTTCACCAGGTGGAACTCGCTGTAAAGACTTCCTAAAACTACTCCCCTCATCAGAGTTTTTATAAATTTCATTAATTATACAATATTTAAATACAAATGTAAAGTCTTTTTAAAAGAAATTTTAACAGGATAAAGTAAGAAAGCAAAACTCACCTAGAATTCATAATCTTTGTAAAATTTATTTGCTACAATAATAAATTAGTTATCAATATCATGAATTATAGACATAAAGTTCCAGTTAATACTATTTGCTCTTCTACAAATAGTATATAATAGAAAGAAATGGAATCAATAGCTACTAGTCTGTATTTTGGGCCTTGCAAATATGATAAAAAATTATAATTACTACTAATTTACTGAATAATCATTTTAAACTGGAGGGATAGTTGTGAGAAAAACTATTAAAAAGATAGGTATGATTCTTTGTCTTATTATTTTATTGCCTTATTTTTCTTTAGGGACCTCTTCCTTTGCTGTTAAAATGGATTTACCTGATGACCTAACCAATTGGGCTAGGGTAGAAGATGTAGCAGAGGATAAGGTGTGGAAAGTCGAGTTTAATTACGATATTGACTTAAATACACTTAATTCAGACCATATTTTTGTACTAGACAAGGATATGGAAATTCATCCTACAGAACTTGTTTTAGATAAGGGAAAAAAGGATGTATTTGTAAAAGCAAGCAAAAACTATAGGAATGGAGAAACCTATAGCCTTTATGTAGTGGATGGAATAAAAAGCATAAGAGGTAAGGCCTTAAAAAAAGGTATTAAGATGAATTTTACCATTAAGAGTGATATTTATATAGATAAGCCCTGGCTAAAAGACCAACCTGCACCAAAAAGAGTTCTATATGTTTCTCCAGAGGGTAGAGGCGATGGAAGCTCACTAACTAGCCCAAGCACCTTGGAAGAAGCAATTTCCTTAACAGAAGCTGGAGATATGGTGTGGCTTTTAGAAGGGGCATATACTGGAAGTTTTCTAATAAAAAATAATGGAACAGAAGAGTCTCCCATAGTATATAGAAACTACCAGGGTCAACATGTAAAAATACTAGGTCAGCTTATGGTAGAAGGGGACCATAATTGGATTTGGGGCTTGGAACTGACAGATGATGAGGAAGATGAGTATGAGGCTGTAGCTATTGGTCAAGGGCAAGGGGTTATGTTTATAAACAACGTCATACATTCAAGTGGATATGCAGGAGGTTTATATTCCTGGGATAAGATGGATCAAATAGTATATGGCAATATAATATACGATGGCCATCACAATGTTTACACCCAAAACTCAGGGCAAGTAAGTCCTAGATGGTTTGTAGACAATATAAGTATGGATGCAAAAAGGGATGAAAACGGAAAGAATGGGCCTTTTGAATTCCACGCTTACGCTGAAGGAGGAGAACTTAGTGGTTTTAGGCTTTACAGAAATATATTTGCAAATACCGGCCATGAAGTAGGAAGGGCACTAATAGGCGGCAGGAATAACACTGCTAATACGGATATAATCTTAGATTCTAACTATTTTTATAATATAGACCTTGAGATGGGATATGCAAGACCATTACAGGCTCATATTACCAACAATACTATAGTAAATGGAAGCCTAATATATGAGTGGATTTGGGGAAGGGGAGAAAGAAAGTTCAAGAATCCAGAACCTACAATAGTTAAGAATAACTCCATATATATAAATAAGCAAGAACCTCTTGTAAGACTTAGAACTTCGGCCTATCTTGCTGATAGGGTTGAAGGCAAAACCCAGCTTAGAGAAGAAGATGTCTGGGACTATAACACCTATTCACCAGCTTTCAAAGGAACCATGCATGCAGATAATATAGAAATCTATACTACATCTTTAATAACTTGGCAGCAAAAAACCCAGGAAGCTGGAAATATGTTTGATGCCAACAGTAAAGTGGTAGACTATCCTACAAAAGCACAGGCATACTTACTTCCCAATGATTATGAAAGGGGTAGGGCCCATGTATTGGTCTATGGTTTTGGCCAGGAAGGTGAAATAGAATTAGACATTTCATCCCTTGCAAAGATAGGGCAAAGCTATGAGCTAAGATCAGTTAAGGATGCCTTTGGTGATTCTATAGTGTCAGGGACTTATGTTGGCTGGAATATAAGTGTGCCTATAAACGGGGATTTATCGGTTTATCTCCTTTTAGTAAGGTAGGAAAACTACAGCTAGGCTCCTGATATTACACCAGAAGATTTACCAATAAGTGAAACAGTTTTATTTGTTTGGGAATTGGAATAGATAGGGTCATATTTTCAAAAAATGGGTATCATAGTCTTAAGGAAGGTGAAGATATGACTAGGAAGTATATAAAACCTGATGAAAGGGAAATCAAGGAAAGTCTAACAGAGTTGCAGTACCAGGTGACGCAAAAGGATGCTACAGAAAGACCCTTTTCTTCTGAATATGATAAGCATTTTGAAGAAGGAATTTATGTAGATATAGTTAGTGGAGAGCCCCTATTCTCTTCTTTAGACAAATATGATGCAGCTTGTGGTTGGCCAAGTTTTACAAGGCCTTTGGAGAATGATCATATAAAAGAAAAATCAGACACAAGCTTTGGTATGAGAAGAACTGAGGTAAGAAGCAAACATGCAGATTCCCACCTAGGCCATGTATTTTCAGATGGACCAAGAGAACAGGGAGGTTTAAGATATTGTATAAATGGTGCATCTCTTAAGTTTATAAAAAAGGAAGATTTAGAAAAGGAAGGCTATGGGGACTATAGGAACTTTTTTGAATAAATACAAAAGTTTATAGATGGTCTGCTAAATCATAGAATTATCAAATATAAAGAAAAGAATTGTAAGCAAAAAATAAATAAAAGGGGAGATTAGAATGGATAATGGAGGAAAGACATTTAAAAAATTCAAAACATCACTAAATAAGGGTATATCAACCATAAGCACCATGACATCAAACACTATTGAAAAATCAAAATTAAGTACACAAATTGACACACTAGAAAAGGATATACAAAAGATATATATGTCTATTGGGGAAGATGCCTATCTGGAGTGGAAAACTGACCCTAATAAATATCTAGAGTTTACCAATAATTTTGAAGAAATAAAAATTAATTTGGAAAAGATTCAAGAACTTACAGAAAAACTAAATACTATAGGTGATGATGAAAACTAGTGGTAGTAAACAATAGTGGGCCACAAGCTAAAGGTGGCACACTATTTTTATGTGATACTAATTTTCTAATTAGTATTTGGCATGATATTATAGGAATAAAAGTTAGTTACTAGATCCCTAAATTTCAAGATACACAGGTATAAAAGTAGGGTATAGTAATATTATATAAAAGATTACTTGGAGATGGAGATAGCAAATGAGAAGATTTATTTTATTATTAACAATACTAGCCTTGAGTTTATCTATGACCTCATGCAAATCCCTTGGTCTAGGGACCGACAGGGAAGATTCTTTATCTGAAACACAAGGACCAAGTGGACTAGAAGCTACTGATGATATATCAGACAAAATAGATGAAAATGGTTCCTATACTTCTAAGGAAGATGTGGCCCTCTATATCTATACCTATGATAGGTTACCAGAAAATTTTATCAGCAAAAAAGAGGCCATGGATCTAGGCTGGGATTCAAGCAAGGGAAACCTGTGGGAGGTTACAGATAAGAAGAGCATAGGTGGGGATAGGTTTGGCAATAGGGAAGGGCTACTACCAAAACTTAAAGGCAGGCAATATTTTGAGTGTGATATAAATTACCAGGGTGGCTTTAGGGGCGCTGAAAGACTTGTATATTCTAACGACGGACTAATATATTATACAGGAGATCACTACAAAACATTTAACTTACTATATGGAGATGAATAAAGATGAGAATATTACTTGACGGAGATTTAATGAAGACTAAAGAAGAAGCACATGAATATATAGGACAGATTTTGAAGGCACCAGACCACTATGGACACAACCTAGATGCACTATGGGATTTAGTTAGCACTATATCTAGCCCTATTGAAATAAGATTGATAAATAAGGAGAAACTTATAGATTACTTGGGATATTATGGTGAGCACCTAATCTTAGTATTTGAAGATGCTATGGATGAAAATGTAAATATTAGCTTTACTTCAGAGGATTAATAATAAGATTTTGTATAAGGTGCTTATAGGCGACTTGTAAGTAAAGATGAGAAGGAGGGAGTAAAATGGAGAATTTAATTAAGGTCTATATGGGTGGTAGGAACTACCAAGCGGAAGGCTTCTATAACCTAAAAGATGGAAGTCTAAAGGTTCTAAAGGGCAGCCGAGTTGTTAGGGAAGAGGCTCCTAGTTTCAGGGTATACTACCACAATGTAGCTAAAATGAGGGCTGATTTAATAAAGGATGGGGTAATACAGGATTATGAATTTGTGGAAGACTACACCTTCGATATACCCTTTCATGCTTCTGCAATAATTCAAACCAATGGACAGGCAGGCCACAAAGCCTGGAAAACTAGTGATGGAATAACAATAGAAGCTATACTAACTAGTAAAGATAACCTGGATAAATTTAAAAGTTTTCTAGATTTATATAGGCCTTCTAAGAATAAAAAAGAAATAGATAAAATAATTAAGGATTTTCAGGAAAGGTTCCCCTTGGAAAAACTTAAGGAATTAAGTATAGAAGAATATGATAAAACAGGGGACAATACCACCCTCTCTTATGCTATAGAACATGGAACCAATGAAATTTTCAAAGGGTTTCTTGGTAATAATAGAAACAAGATATTTTATAATACTAGAGATGGTGAGTATGAAGTTATTGAATGGTTGAAAAATAAGTATTTCGGGATGGACATTCTTGAAATATTTGAAAAATATAAAAAGGATTTATACAATCTAATTAAGAA
>CAZFIO010000037.1:0-5382 GCA_964519585.1 uncultured Tissierellaceae bacterium | reverse complement strand
ATTCCTACATAAGTGGGGAAGTGGGTGCTGTTCCTGCAAATACTAATACAATCAGGTCTAAACTTATTATGCTCTACAGGCCTTATGAATTGTTGCATTTAAGCTCTGTAACTGTATTTAAAAAGATATTTAATTATTTTGCCATCCCTTATGACAATAGCTATGATTCAATTGAAATGAACATCCGATTTAAGGCATACCTAGAAAGAAACATAAACACTAATAAAGATGTAGTAGGTTTATCTGAAGCTATTTGGAACTTTTATGAAAATATAATAGACAAAAAAGATGCTAAGCTCCAGCCAGTGATTGATAGGTCTAATTTTGAGGATTTATTTATAGATGATACTTATATTGGTGAGATAGTTAGTGTCCTTAAAAGAAAAAAGAATATTATCCTTAGAGGTGTCCCAGGCGTAGGGAAAACTTACTGCATAAAAACTATAATAAAAGGAAGCTTTGATAATCTGATGGAGGATAGCATAGAAATGATTCAATTTCACCAAAGTTATTCTTATGAAGAATTTATGGAGGGGTTGAGGCCTCAGATGAGTGGAGGTTTTGAAATAGAGAAGGGAATCTTCTATGATATAAGCATAAGGGCTAGGGATAATCCTGAAATTGATTATTTTTTAATAATTGATGAAATAAACAGGGGGAACTTATCCAAGATATTTGGAGAGTTACTCTTACTAATAGAAAACGATAAAAGGGAAGATTATTCTGTAAGGCTACCTTATTCTAAAGAAGAATTTACCGTGCCAAGCAACCTATACATTATAGGTACCATGAATACTGCAGATAGGTCCTTAACTTTGGTTGACTATGCACTTAGAAGACGATTTTCATTTTTGACATTAGAACCTGCCTTTGGAACCAATAAATTTAACTCATACCTTGAAAATGAAATGCACTTAAACAGTGAACAAATTAACAGAATAAATACAAAAATGATAGAGATAAATTCTATAATTGAATATTCTATAGGGAATGATTTCAGAATAGGCCATAGTTACTTTATATCTTCAAAGGAAGATATGGGTAATTTTGATGATTGGTGTAATGAAATTATAAAATATGAGATTATGCCTATATTGGAGGAGTACTACTATGATGACCTAGATAGGGTTCAGGAATTTAGGAGTATTTTAAATGTATAAATCAAATATAATACCTGTTGGGAATATATACTATATGGTGCTTTATGCCTGGGATAGGGTTAAGGATATATCTAATATTGCCAACAAGGATTTAGAGGAAATAAAAGATATAAATCATGTGTTAATTGATTTGTTTTTAAATGATGTTCAAGAACTACTTAGGAGTGGGATCTATAAAGACTATACAAATGTTACTGAGGAATCAAAGTTTATCAAAGGGAAAATACAAATTAAAGAAACTATAAAGATAATTCAACCGAAGATAGTCTGTAGCTTTGATGAATATTCTGAAGATATACTTCACAATAGGATAATTAAGTCTATACTATTAAGAATTTCAAGATTTGCTATGATAAAAAAAGAAGATAAAAAGAGAACGAGAAACTTATTATCCTATTTTTCCAATGTATCTAATATGGAGCTTGGAAGTCTAGATATAAGTCCTCTAGCATACAACAGATTTAATAAGGACTACGAAAAAATAATTGATTTGGGAGTCTTCATTTATAAAAATTCAATTCCTACAGAGAGCAAGGGCCAATATAAATTCATTGATATTATGGAAGATGAGGAAGAAATGAGTCTTATATTCGAAGAATTCCTTAGAAACTTCTATAAAATTCATAGTTCTTACAAGGTGGATAGAAGGTATTATTATTTTGACTGGGAAGCTGTAGATTCAAGTGATATAGGTCTATTGCCTAGGATGGAAACTGATATAGAATTAACGGATTCAAAACACAAAATTATTATTGATGCCAAATATTATAAGAGTGCATTTTCAAGTAGATATGAGGCAAGAAAACTAATAGGGGATAATATCTACCAAATGAAAACCTATTTAATACAAAATTTAAAGGAATCCGAAAAGTTAAGGGGAATCCTCTTATACCCTAGTAATGGCTATAGTATTGATGAAAGATTTTCCAGTGGCCTAGGTTTTACTATGGAGTTTAGAACTATTGATTTAAGCATGAAATGGGAAGATATAAAATCAAAGCTATTGAATATAGTGTAGGTATATAAAGGGAGGAAGTATAAATGATAGATTTTTCAAAAAATGCAACCTTTAATTTAAAAAAGATAGACAATTCAGATATCAATAAAAACGCAGCTGCTATACTTATTGATGGAGAGATTCTAGTTGGGGTATATAAAACCATTAGGGATCAGGTTGTATTTACTAATAAAAGAATTATAACTGTGGACATTAAGGGAATTACAGGCAAACAGCAGGAGTTATTTACCATGCCCTATGCAAATATACAATATTTCGGTATACAGACGGTAGGATTATTTGAATTAATCCCTGATGCAGAACTAGCTTTATTCTTTAACAATGGTATGAGGGCAGATTTTGAGTTTCGAGGCAAAAGTGATATTATTGAAATTGGAAAAATGATAAGTGAGTATACCTTGAGGAAATAAAATATTAATATAAATCTTCTTATTCTAGAATAAGGAGATTTTGTTTTTTTATTGGGTATGATAGGAGTAAATATTTGGTAGGTGATAGATGTGGGTTTATTTGATAGGATTGCTCCGATTTATGCCTGGTTTTTTGATTATCAGGTAAATTATTATAAGCAAATATTAAACAAGATAAGTTCTGAATTTGATATTAGCCAGTTTGATACAATTTTAGATTTAGGTTGTGGAACTGGTGCATTATGCAAGGTTCTTAATGATAATGGGGTTATGGTTACTGGGATTGATACTTCATCTGGGATGTTAAAGCAGGCTAAGAAAAAGACCCAAGGTCATGATTTAGAATTTATTCAAGTTCAGGCTGGCAAGAGTTTACCCTTTGATGACAAATCTTTTGACCTAGTTATTGCATCATATGTGGCACATGGATTAGAACCTGAGGAAAGAATACAATTATATAAAGAAATGGGTAGAATAGCAAAGGAATATGTAATCATCTATGACTATAATAAAAACAGGGGCTTAGTAACTACCCTTGTAGAATGGTTAGAAAATGGAGATTATTTTAACTTTATAAAAAATGCTGAAATTGAGCTAGAGAAAACTTTTAATAATCTTCGGGTCATACAGGTAGATAAGAGGGCTTCTTGGTATATATGTCTTGTAAATAAACCCCTTAAATAAAACATTGACTAAGTGTAAAGATTCCTATATTATAAACATATACCCCTGTGGGGTATAAAGAGTAAAAAGGGGTAGAGCTATGATTGAATTTTTAGAGCATATTCAGAAAAAGATGACCTTATATTTACCACTAACCATGTTATTTGCAATTGTATTTGGCTATTTTTTCAATCCAGGATTTCTAAAATCTTTTATGCCATTTATTATATTTTTTATGGTTTTTCCTATGATGGTTACCTTGAAGTATAGTGAGCTTGCATCCAAAGGGAATAGGAAGCTCCATATTGTTGCCCAAATTATAAATTTTCTTATATTCCCTTTTATGGGCTATGGAATAGGAAAACTCTTTTTTCCCCACAATAGTTATATAATATTAGGTTTACTTCTTATGGCCCTATTACCCACATCTGGTATGACTATATCTTGGACTGGGTTTGCCAAGGGAAATATCCCAGCTGCAATTAAGATGATGGTAGTAGGTTTAATCCTTGGGTCACTTCTGACCCCCTTATATTTGAAGTTTTTTATGGGAGAGACAGCTGGTATTCCTTTTATGGATATAATTAATGAAATAATTAAGGTTGTATTTATACCTATGATTCTAGGATATGGAAGCCAAAGGTTTTTGTTGAAAAGATTTGGTAGGGAAAAATTTCAAAATGACTTAAAAAAGAAGATTCCACTTATAGCTACTCTAGCCTTGTATGGAATAGTGTTTATCTCTACTGCCATGAGGGCAAAAGTTATAGTTGCTAATCCTTTAATGTTGGTAAAGATACTTGTAGTTCTGGCAGTGGCTTATGGTTTTAGTTTTATTTTGGTTACCCTTATAGCTAAGGCCATGTTTAATAAGGAGGATGGTATAGCCTTGGTTTATGGTACAGTCATGAGGAATCTTTCCATTGCTTTAGCCATTGCCCTCTCCTTATTTTCTGAGACGGGTGGAGAGATAGCTTTGATTGTTGCAGTAGCTTTTGTAGTTCAAATTCAGGGTGCGGCCATCTATTTAAAAATCTTGACAAAACTTGATGTGGCAGATACTGTAGGATTGAATAGGGGACTTAATTAATAGTTAATAATAAATCACCCTTTAATGCGATTTATCATTTTAAATATAATAAATTGAATGCAGATATGTGCTTTAATAGTTTGTCTATAAATTATAGGACATATAAGGTATAATATATAGGACAATATAAGTAAAGGGGGATTTTATGGAACTAGCTTCGATTTTATTGATTCCACTTTTTGGGACATCCCTAGGTGCTGCGGGTGTCTATTTTATGAAAGATAAGATGAATGAAAACCTACAGAAGTGGCTCCTTGGTTTTGCCGGAGGGGTTATGGTAGCTGCTTCTGTCTGGTCGCTACTTATACCTTCCATGGAACTATCTGAACATATGGGCAAGTTTTCCATTGTGCCTGCTGCTGTAGGGTTTTTATTGGGTATAGGCTTCCTGTTGTTCCTAGATATGATAGTACCTCATATGCATGTAGGTGAGGGGGAACCAGAAGGAATCGATAGTAACCTTAAAAGAACCACCATGATGATGTTTGCAGTAACCCTACACAATATCCCAGAGGGAATGGCAGTTGGGGTCTTATATGCAGGCTATATTTCTGGGGTTTCTGGGCTTGGTTTTGCAGCTGCCTTATCCCTTACTATAGGGATAGCTATACAGAACTTTCCAGAAGGGGCAATTATCTCTATGCCCTTAAAACAAGAAGGTTTCTCTAAACACAAGGCCTTCTTATATGGAGTTTTAAGTGGTGCTGTAGAACCGATAGCTGCCTTTGTAACCATATTAGCTACAAGATTTGTGGAACCATTTTTACCATACTTCCTATCTTTCGCTGCTGGGGCTATGATATATGTGGTGGTTGAAGAATTAATACCTGAATCAAATGAAGGTGAACACTCCAATCTAGGGGTTATAGGGTTTGCTATAGGTTTCACTATAATGATGGTTTTAGATGTAATGTTGGGTTAAGAAAGGGTCCTGGATTTTTATATCCAAGACCTTTTTTAAATCATTATATTTTTCTTTTGCCATTTTCCTGTAAGGAGATAAGTAAATGAAATCAAGAAGTTTGTCACCCAACCCATGGG
>CAZFIO010000036.1:0-15217 GCA_964519585.1 uncultured Tissierellaceae bacterium | reverse complement strand
ACAATAATTCCTGCCATTAAAAACAAAAATCCACTATTTGGATTAAAGTTTCCCATACAAACCCTCCTATAATTTTATTTTAATTAGGTTTGTTTTTCAGATTCTTCTTCCCTATCCTTTACCCTTTATGCTTTAAACTTTACACTTTACGCTTTCTTCAATTATACCATAAGCATCCCTAAATAAAATAAAGTCTTGAAAGCAAAATCCAGATTTCAAGACTTTATTTTAGGATAAATTCCTCTAAAAACTTCTAGGGCCTCTCCTGTCATATATACATCTTCCCCATCATATTCAATGCTTAAATCTCCACCCCTTAAATGAACCAAAACCTTTCTATCTAGTTTTCCATTTATAACTCCCGCTACTACAGACGCACAGCTGCCAGTACCACAGGCCAAGGTGTAGCCTGCACCCCTTTCCCAGGTCCTAAGAACAATTTCCCTCCTATTTAAAATGGATACAAAGTTTACATTTGTTTTTTTGGGAAAGTAGTTGGAAGTTTCTAACTTTTTCCCTACATTAAGAATATAGTCATCAAAAATATGGTCAATAAAGATTACCGTATGGGGGACCCCCATAAACATAGAGGTAATTTTGAATTTCTTTCCATCTATGGCTATTGGGTAGTCTACAATTCTTTCTCTCTCTATAGAAAAAGGTATATCCTTACTTGAAAATCTAGGCTGCCCCATATGAACTTTTATGCTTTTAACAAACTTATCTTCAATATTTAAACTGAGTTTAATTACACCAGCTAGGGTTTCAATAGTAAAATCCCTCTTCTTCACAAGGTCCTTCTCATAAACAAATTTAGCAAAGCACCTAGAGGCATTACCACACATCTCTGCTATGCTACCATCAGAGTTGAAAATATCCATTCTTATATCTTGGTTTTCACTTGGTGAAACCAAGACCACACCATCTGCACCAATACCAAAATATCTATTGCACATATCTTTAGCAAGGTCCTTGTTCATTTCCACATTTCCCCTGGTATTATCAATTAGTATAAAGTCCTTACCTAAACCTGTGTATTTAAAAAACTCCATATTTACCCCCTTCATTTTTCATTTCTTAATGTATCATCATAAGTCTCCCTAGCTACTATTAATCTGGACTTTACTCCCTTATCATAAGACAGGCAAAATAAATTTTTCTAACTTCTTCTTTTATAATCTTCTTCTATCTCCTTTTTCCAATCACTAGGTATGGTATTGCTTTCTCTATAGGCCTGGACTGTCTCGCTTATGATTTGATAGTTTATAGCAGATCCTATTTTGTCTGAGTGAAAGTTTGTAGCCCTATCCCTGTCTATCCCAAACTTGGCTGCAGTTTCTACAGCATCAATATTTGCTCCTAGAAATAAAAACTCCCAATTATATCTTTCTTTTTGATGCTCTATCATAGCCTTTATCCTATCATAAGTATATTCCCTACTGGCATTCTCCATACCATCTGTTGTTATAACAAACATAACCTTTTCTGCTCTTTCATCCCTAGCTGTGTTTTTCTGCACATTAATTATTTTATTTATACTTTTTCCTATAGCATCCAGCAAGGCTGTTGTTCCCCTTACATAATAGTCTTTTTCACTTATGGGTTCAATTCCCATTAGACCTATCCTATCATGTAGAAGTTCGTATTCATCATCAAATAAAACTGTAGTAACAATTACATCTCCATCTAGGGCCTTTTGTTTTTTTATCATACCGTTGTAGCCACCGATGGTGTCATCCTCAAGCCCTGCCATAGAACCACTTCTGTCTAGGATAAATATTACTTCAGTTAAGTCTTTTTTCATTTACTTCCCCTCCAATTATTTTATTGATTAAAGGATAACATTATTACATAAGAAAAAGGTCGCCCTTAAGGCGACATTTATGATCCCAATAGATTTTGGTCAAAAACAAAGAGGGCTTCATTGATTTCAAAAATATTATAATTTTTATTTTCTATAAAATACCTAATAATTACATCAAACTTACTACTATTTGATAGGGCAAAACCTGCCTTAAGCAATAAATCTTTAGTTTCATCAAGGTTTAGTTGCAAGGCTATGGCAAAAGCAATAGCTGTAGGCTTGCTAGGACTATAATTTACATCATTTCTAATCTTGGAGAATAATCTTCTATCAATATTTGCTCTTTTGTAAATTTCTGCATCAGTCCTGCCACTTTCATCAATTAATCTTAGAAGCATTTGGGAGAAGCTTTCATCAATGTTTTTAATTATATTTTCTAGGCTCCTTTTCTTGTCCTTCCTAGACAATAAAGGTTCTATAGATACTAGCTTTTCCTCAAGTATTTCATCAGTTATTTTTACCGGTTTTAACTGATAAAGAATTTCATCACTACTATAGGGCCTTCTGTACAGGATGTCTTGAAAATAGTTCCCCTCAACATAATTATCATCTATGTATTCCTTAATAGATGAAAATAGTTTTTCTGATAGTCTAAAGGCCTTTTTGTCGTAAACTACTAAATATACCATCATATCATTTTTAAACAAAAACTCTCCTATAGTTGCAATAGCAACTTCCAAGGCCCTGTCTTTAGGATAGCCATAGGTCCCTGAAGCAATCAGGGGAAAGGCTATGGTTTCTAGCCTGTGTTTTTTTGCTAATTCTAATGAATTCCTATAGGCATCAGCCAAAAGTCTGTCCTCTCCACTATCCCCATCAATCCATATAGGTCCAACTGTATGGATTATGTATTTAGCAGGTAAATTATGGCCCTTAGTAATTACAGACTTACCCAACTCTAGACTTGGCAGATCCTCACATTCTAGAGCAAGGCTGGGTCCAGCAGCTTCATGTATTTTTCTATCACTTCCTCCTGACCCTGAAAAATATTTATTTGTTGAATTTACAATAGCATCAACTTTCATATTTATTATATCATTACGGATAATCTCCAATGGCATAAGCCCACCCCCATTTTTCAGTTCACCTACATTATATCACTATAATTTGCAAATCATAAGAATATTAGGATTAGCTTTTCAAGTCAAATCTCATCTATGGGGTATAAATATAATTTTCTAAAATGGAGGATTGATTTTTATGTTTAGATTACTGTTATTATTATCAGGAATATTTCTTATTGGGTTTTTTTATAGTTATATCATTCAAAAGTTTTTCAAATCAAAAACAATTACCTTTATTCCCAGCCTTATAGGGGCCATATGGTTTGCTTATTCTCTAATAACTTTGAATACCAAGAATACTACAGGGTTTGAGGATATTGTTATTGTCTTAATTGCCCTCATGGTGGGAAGCTTAATTATGGGAAATATTTTAGGATGGAAATACTTTAAAAGAAAAGATGAATGAATACAGCATTCCTTATCAGATTATGGGCCATTACAATAATAAACTATTGAAATGGCCTATAATCTTTATGCCCTTTGCTTTACTTTTGAAAAGTATAATCCCATGAGTAAAAATACTAGGGCAAACAAGACCTGCATACCTATATCATATCTTATATCCCCATAAGTCCTTATATTTGTGTTGTTTACCCTTACATAGTAGTAGGTGGGGAAAAACTTTGCTACTGATAGTACCTTTTCTCCAAGGTATTCCTGGGGAACCATAACTCCTGATATAAAAGAAGTACCTAGGGATACTACTGTACTAATACCATTTATAACAAACCTATTTCTAGTTAAATTATTCACCATAAAGGTAAAGCATAGTATTGCCAAGGAGAAGATACTTATATTTAAGACATGCTTTCCAAACTGGACCTGGCCAAGATTCTTTCCTTTTAAAAGAATGCTTAATAATATAAAGAGGCATGTTATCAGAATACCAAGACTTATCTGCCCCAGGTATATTTCCTTATTGTATTTGAAAAATTCCTTAGATGATATCTTCATCCTGTTCTCAATTTTTTCGTCCTTAAATTCTGTCATTACTAGGCCAATTACGGCTACATAAATTGCAATAATTACATAACTTGAAAAATTGAAATATGCTGTAAACCAATCTCTTGCACTATTGTTACTGTTATCCATGCTGTCCCCTATTATTTCAACTTCAGCCTCCTTACTTAAGGCCTCCTTTATAGTCCCTAGGTTAAACTTTTCATTATCATAGGAGGCATTGGCGAATATAAGGTACTTCTCAACTTGATTATTCAAATATAAAACACCAATTTCTCTATCATTTTTATAAGTCCTTATAGCCTCCTGCTTATTTATTACCCTTTCTTCAAAATCTTCTGGTATTATAACTACCCCATCTAGCATTTGGATAAAAATCTGCTCCTTGATATAGTCCTCATCGTCTTTTGTTTCTACAATATTATTATTTTCAGTCAAATAATCTACAAGGCCCCTGGATATTTCCGTTTTACTATGGTCTATAATGCCTAGATTTAGTTTTGTCTCCATAAACTGCATTTCACTGGTATTTGTGCTTGCTCCATTGATAATTGATAGAAAAAAGAAGATTCCAAGGTAACCCATTATAACTGCCCTGTTTTTCAATGCTACTTTTATAAAATATTTATATACTGTCATAGTTTCGCCCCCTTAAAAACATATAGGATCCAAATACCAGGATAACACTATAGGCTATTAATATAAAAATTCCAGAACCAATATCTTTTGTATTTTCTAAAAGGTTAATCCTATATAGATTATTGCTAATTATACCTACTGGATTTACCTTACCTAGTATAGGTATTTTTCTATCTAGCATAATTTTTACATCAGGTGACATTAAGCCAGAAAGAAATGATAGGATTAGCATTGTAGCAATAGATATCAAGGTTTTTACACCTATAGACTTTTTATTGGAAGCACCAATAAATATGCCTAGAGAAATTCCAAATAAGTTGCCCAACATTATGAAAATAAAACTATATTTGATTTCAGTAAATAAATTCATCTTCAAAATATATCTTATATATAAAAGTAGTATTACATTGGCAAAAAGATTTAGTATAATACCAATTATGGTGCCTGCCAATATAAAATTCATCTTCTTTAGGGGGGTAACATTTAATCTAGCTCCAATATTAGTTAAATTGCCTTGAGCTAAGGAAACAGTTTCAACCCCTGCAAAAATGCTATATGCTGTAACCATGGCAATCATGGAATAAAATATTACTAAGATGCCATTAGCCTTTTGTTCTTTTTCTCCAATATAGTTTACAGAAAAGTCAAACCTTTCTAGGGCTATATTTGATGCATTCATTTGTTTTACTTGGTCTACTATAGACTTTATTATGGTTTGATTGATTCCTGACTTTTTTACTGAAATATTAAAATCCATATCTATAAATCCATCTAAGTCACCTAATTCGATTTTTTCTACTGCTTCTTCTTTATTAAACTCATACACATTTATCATGTCAATATTATCTAAAATATAAATTATTGGATTTTCTTTTTCTACTCCTACATTTATATCCTCATATTTTATATTGGTAAGGCCAGAAAAGGCCACATAGAAGAAAGAAACAAGGATTAGGGGATAAATCAAAGACCAAAAAGAAAATCCAAAATCTCTAAAAAGGTTTTTTCCTAAATATAAGCAGCTTCTAAATATACCTTTCATATTAATCTCTTAGCTCCTTTCCAGTAAGTTCTAGGAAGACATCATTTAGTGTCGGTAGTTGGCTATATAGTTTTGTATATACTAAATTATTATTCTTAATAAAGTCCAATAAATTTGATAGGTTATTTACACCATTTTCAAACTTTATTATATAATCTTCGTCTGATTTTTCTACATCTATTACATGGTCTATGCCTTCTATATTTCTTTCTAGCACTTCGCTTATATTTTCAAATCCTACTATTATTTTTTCAGTAGTACTTATCATCGCTTTTAGTTCTTCATTAGTGCCAGAAACTAAATTCTTTCCTTTATCCATAATTACTATCCTATTGCAAAGAATTTCTACCTCTTCTAAGTAGTGGGATGTATAAAGAATGGTAGACCCTTCCTTGTTTAGCTTTTTTATGCCCTCCAATATGAAATTCCTACTTTGGGCATCTACAGCTACTGTAGGTTCATCCAGGAAAATCAACTTAGGTTTATGGACTATCCCACAAGCTATGTTTAACCTTCGTTTTAACCCACCAGACAACTTTTTTGGATAAAACTTTACATATTCTTCTAAACCAACAAAATCTATAGCCTCCCCCACATACCTTTCCCTAAGTTTCCTATCATCTATATATAGGCCACAAAAATAATCTATGTTTTCCTTTACTGTCAAGTTTTCAAAAACTGAAACCTCCTGGGGTACTACACCAATTTGTCTCTTTAAATCATAGTCATTTGGGGTCATCTTTCTACCGAATATCTCTATATCACCCTTGTCATACTTAAGTAGGGATAGGATAGAATTTATAGCAGTGGTCTTTCCACATCCATTGGGGCCTAGTAGGCCCAAGATCTCACCCTCCCTAATTTCTAAGTTAAAATGATCTAGGGCTATAAGATCTTTGTATCGTTTTACCAAATTGCTTACTTTGACTATCATTTTTATCACTCCTCTAATTATCTTAGTTTCATTATATAAAGATGAAAATCATGATGATAGTGTAGTTAATCATAATCTTACCTGACAAATGTCATATTTCTTGTAATTCTTAATCGTTATCAGTATAATTATATTAAATAGAAGAAAACTGGGGGGGGTTAATATGAGGTCTATCATAGAAAAGTTTATTGTTCTTTCCTTTTGTTTTTATAATTCCTATATAAATAGCCAAGAGGTAGACTTGGTAGTCTTGTTTTTATTTTCCCTTATTTTTTCTATTGTCCTAGATTTATTGAAGGATAAAAAACATAGGTATATTGTCTATATGACTTTTGCATTTTCAGCCTTTATCAATCATAATTTTTTGCTCTATCTACCCTTGATTACCTATAATATATACCAGGACTTTAAGGAATACACCATAGTATTTTTTCCCCTACTTTTAATAAATCCTAATCCCCTAAATATGATTCTATCAATCCTTTCTCTTTATCTTTCTTATAGCACTAGTTTGTTTAACACACTTTTAACCACTAATAAGGAAACCAGAGACTCCCTAGTTGAAAATACACTTTACCTAGAAAAATATAATGAACAGTTAAAAATAGATAAGGCAAAGAATATACATATTGCTATATTGACAGAAAGAAACCGTATAGCTAGACAACTTCATGATTCTATCGGTCATTCTTTAAGCAGTGGTATCCTGCAAGTGGAAGCCTTGAAGGTTATCTGTGATGAAGGGTTCAAGGAAAGTTTAAATATACTTCAAGAGACTCTTAAGAATGGTATGGAGGATATAAGGAAAAGCATCCACAATCTCTATAAGGAGTCCTTGGATTTGGAAAGTAAAATATACGAACTTGGCCATGATTTTCCCGACCTAGAATTAGATCTTAACTATAAGATTTACAGTGAATTAGCTTATGAAATGAATTTTGACATATTAACTATTGTTAGTGAAGCTATCACAAATTGTGCTAAGCACTCAAATGCAAGTAAAATCAGGATAGCTTTAATAGAACAAAATAAGTTTTACTCCATCTCTATTTCAGACAATGGAAATAACTTTAATAAGGATGAAAATATACAGGCTAAGGGGATAGGCCTTTCTACAATGAGAGAAATCGCATATAAATATAAGGGGCTCTTTAATTATAAGTTTGATAATGGGTTTAAAATCCATATAACCCTAATGAAAGGATAAGGATATGAAAATAATAATAATTGATGATGACCACCTAGTAGTCAACTCTTTAAAGACAATTGTTGAGGCCCAAGGGATAGAGGTTTTGGCTCTTGGTTACGATGGTATGGAAGCTGTAAATTTATTTAAAAAACACCAGCCAGATGTAATCCTTATGGATATAAGGATGGAAAAATTAAACGGAATAGAGGCAAGTAATGAAATATTGGGGATTAACCCAGATGCAAATATTCTCCTAATTACCACCTTCCAAGATGATGAATACATAAGTGAAGCCTTGGCCTTAGGCTGTAAAGGATATATTTTAAAGGAAAATATTAAGGGAATAATTCCTGCAATTAAAGCAGTCTTTTCAGGTAATATGGTATTTGATTCAAAAATTGTATCAAATATAAAGAAATCCAGCCCCAAAAATCTAGATATTGATTTGCCAGCTAGAGAAATGGATATATTGCACCTTCTTGCAGAAGGGTTCAACAATAAAGAGATTGCCAGGCAACTTTTTTTAAGTGAAGGTACTGTAAGAAACTATATTTCTACAATGCTAGACAAATTAAATCTAAGGGATAGGACCCAATTGGCCATATATTATTATAAAAATAAGTACGAAACAAAATAAACAGGGTATCTGCCCTGTTTATTTCCAATATACATCCAATATATCTCCGTTATTTAACTCATCAGTATAACCTGCATCCTTATCGTTGATTTTCAATACCAGTTTACCCTGAACCTTACTTAAATCAAAGTCTATATAATCAAAAACATCTGTAAAAACAAATTTATCCTTAAAATACTTAAAGCGTTCTATCTTTGAATTAATGACTAATTTAATAAATTTTCCTTCTTTTGGTTTTTCTTCCCGACTATCCTGCTTAACCATTACCCTTTCTATATAGTCACCATCTTTTAGTATATAGTCCATATGAACTTCTACCCCATTTACAAGGAATTTATTTGTAAGAGAAGAATAGGAATTAATAAAATCTCTCAAACTAATAATTTCATCTGTGACAATCCTTGCCTCTTCTGGGATTTCCATATTTGCTTCTGCTGGTTGGCCATTGACTAGGATGGATTTTATGGTTTTGATCCTTCTATCTTCAAAGATAATATATCTTTCTCTTGGCAAAATATCATATAGCTTGATGGTTTCATTGTTATCTACAATACTTTCTGTGATTTCAAGCTTGTCCCCATTATAGATTGTAGTTTGTAAACTTGCTTGTACTCCATTTATCAAAACTTCAGGAACAGTCCCCTCTTTTCCCCTTATAACTTTCTTTTCATCATTTAGATAATAAACAAAATCCTTTCCCCTTTTTGGCAATAAATCTCTTGGTGAGAATTTTGTAAGTACCAAGACATCGGATACCTTAATACTGTCCATATTAAATATCTTTATCTCCTGTCCATTGAATTCTATATTTATAAAATGTCTATCCATTCCCTTGGAACCCTCTAGAACAATTCCAACAGGGGTAATCATATGTGGACCTTTTTCATCTAGACCATGTATGTTTTTTTCATTGTAAATATCCCTTATGGAAACTCTTTCTTTTTTCAAGTTTAGCCTACCAGCTATAGCCTCCCTTAGGCCTGGCATTTGAGAACTACCACCCAATAGAAATACTGCACTGGGAGGTTTGTCGTTGTATTCTAGAATTTTTTCAGATATTTCCAAGGCAATTTTATTAATTATTTCTTCTAGTTGATGAACTATTTCCTCAGTTTTGGCATGATGGTTAATACCAACTATATCAATAAATTCATGTTCATGGACTTCAGATAATTTAACCTTTAAAGCCTCACTTGTATTAAAGTCCAGCAGGAGTTTCCTAGCCAGCTCCTCTGTAATCTCATCTCCAGCAGTAGAAGTCATGGCATAGGCTATGATTTGGCCTGCCCTTGTTATAGCAATATCCGTAGTCCCTGCACCTATATCTACTAGGGCCAGGTTTAGTAACCTTAATTCTTCCTTTATAGCTATATTAATGGCTGCAATAGGCTCAAGGGTAATAGTAGATACCTCTAGACCAACCTTAGCTATTACAGAATATAAACTCTCAACAACAATCTGAGGCAAAAATGTTACCAATAGTTCTACTCCTATTTTTTCACCTCTATGGTCCTGAAGCTTGTCAATCCTATCTCCATTAAGATAGTAGTCAACTACACTATGCCCTATACTATAGTAATTTGATTCATTTGAGTTCTCATTTATCTGTCCCTGAGCTTTTTGGATTGCCTCTAGGTCAAGCATCTCTATATCTCTGTTTGTAATCAATCTTGAAGGGATTATATCCTTTTCTATAAATATTTTTTTAGTTTTAAGGGCCCGGCCTGCAGCAGCTATGGAAACATTTTTAAGCTTTAGACCTGTTTGATTTTCCAAATCGTCCACGATTTCCTTAACAGTCCTTGCGACAGCCTCAATATCATGAATCTGGCCATCATACATGTTTCGTCTTTTGTGCTCTCTAATAGATGATGCATATACATTTATCACTCCATCACCTAGATATTCTGCAACTAATCCAATGATAGACCTAGTCCCAATATCCAAAGAAAATATCAAATTATCCATATAATCACCTTCCTTCTAATTTGTTTCCACAATTATTTGAAAGTTACTTGAATTTCTTCAAAGTCCATAGCCTCCAATAAGGACTCCAGCAATTCTTTTGCATTATCTTCTGCTTCCTTTAGTAAACCCTTACTGATAGCATCCTCTTTTACTTTTTCCTTTTCCTCTATGAGTACCTCGTATAAATCATTATAGCTTAGTTTATTAAAAATTGAACTTTTTTCATCATATATATAAACATCCTCTTCATTAATTACATTATCTAGAATTAGGGGCCTGTCTAGATTTACTTTAATACCCTTATCTTCCATTAGGTCAATATCTAGATTTTCCATATCAAAGCCCGCTTTTATATAGCCACTGTATTTTATCATAAACTGTTTGGTAGTGAATGGTAACTTTATATTATTAAACTTCTTGCTATCCTTATATATTGCTACATTTACATAATCATATTTTGCCGTTGATAGTTCTAATATCTTGGAAACCTTCTCTTCTACCCTGCTAACATCTATACTTGTTTCTTTTTTTATTTTAAATTGAAAATATCCTGCCGCAACTATTCCTATTACAAGTAGGACTAAAATTATCTTCATACTTTTACTTAATTTTTTCATATAAACACCCCCTTCCCTTAATTATATCATATTATTTGGAAAATTTTATCTAGAGTTTTTAATAGAAAAAGATAGGAGAAACTCCTATCTTTTTTTCATTAATTTTATTTGACCTATATATAGATTATCTCTACACCTGAAAAGGTTGTATCACCATGAAGGAAGATTGTATTTGTTTTTTCACCAGAATTTCTGTTTTTTTCATTTACAGCTCCAAAAATTGCATCAACCTTGTTTATAACTTCCCAATCTCTAGGTAGATATAGCTCTATCCCAGAAAAAGCGGATTCAATCTCCACAAATAGTTCATTGTTTTTCACTTGTAATTTATCAAAGTAAATTTTCATAGACCCAAAAGAGGACTCTAATTTAACACTTTCTATATCTTCTCCTTGTAGATACCTTATACACTCAGAGAAGGTTGACTCTATTAGAATTCTACCATCCTTCTCCTGGTAGGAATAAGCATTGTCAGACCTAAATCTTCCAAATATACCATATTTCTTTTTTGGCTTAAAGATTAAAGATATACCTATACTTACTAAAAGAGATGCCCAAACCAAGGTCCAGGGGTTAAAGGATTGGATGCCTATATAATCCCAAAAGATTACTCCAATTAAGGATAGGGGGACTAATATCCCACCTATATTGACTTTTGTAATGCTTTTTATGATTATATATATCAAATATCCAGTTATAACCATAGAAAAGACATTTATCCCCTGCAAATACCCTAACCTGTTTGCAACTAATCCTAGTCCAGCTAAGATAAATAATATTCCAGTTAGAATCTTTTTATTTCTCATGATATCTCCTCACTTCCATTAATCTTATTCTGAAATCCTTAAAATAATGCCTAGATACATATGTTTTCTTATGACTATTATGAAATCCTATAGTACTGGAAGAAATTATATTCCTGTTGATGGACTTTATATGGCTTACATTTAATATGGTAGATTTTGAAACCCTAATAAATTCCAGTGGTAGGATTTCTTCCAACTCATAAAGCCTATACCTTATCTGGTACATATCATCCACTGTATGGGCAAATATATAGTCACCCTCCGTCTCGAAAAATAATATACTAGCCAAGGATAGGTAGTACTCAGTTTCATCCTTATAAAATACAATTTGTTCTTTTTTTGAAAGGATTGCGGATATAGTATTTTGAATTTCATGAATTTCATTATTCAATTCTTTACATCGAATTATAACTTCTTCATCTCTGATGGTTTCATCAATTTCAATCCGTATCCTCATATCCTCACCCTTTCATTGATAATTATATCCCTTATTTTAAATTTGTAAATTGTTTTCACCTAAGTGGTTGATTAATAGATATAAGAGGTAAATTCTAGTGACTATAATAATCCAAAAATAATTAATATCTTTTTGCCAAAACAAAAACAAAGCCCTAACCTATACTTAAATAGGCCAAGGCTTTATTCCTTTAGTTTAGATTATACAAAAATATAAATCATATTCAAATATTCTAGAGAACTAGAATCTATAGATTGCAGCAGCACCAGTTTCAGATGGCATTCTTTCCTTAGGTAGAATCACCACTTCTCCACCATTTTTAAGAACCATTTCCCCTATATCATTTAAGAGGTCTCCGATTTCTGGATTTTCCAAATCCCCTTCTTCAATAGAACCATCCTCTTTGTTTAGCCTGCCGGGAATTATCTTGTCTGCTTCAAGTAGGACTGTATCTATTCTTTTTTCTGCACTGGCCCTAGCAATTTGAGCAATATCATCAGAGCCCAAATGCTGTGATCGCATCCCCTCAAATCTTTTAACTAAATCCTGGGTCTTTTTTAAATAAATAGGTTCCATAAGTTCCCACATTTTATCCTTTAATTTATCTACAGTCAGAATATCATAATTTGTTCTTATACCCTCCTCAAGTAAGAGCGGATTATGACTTAGGTTTCTGAAAAGAGTATGGTGTTCTGGTAGGGCTACCAAGACTAGAGGTAGTCCCGTGGGCCTTGAAAAATGGTCTAGAACTGTCCTATCTACAAATCTGAAGAATCTTTCAGTATCCTTGTCTATTTCATCCTTCCTACCACCTTGACCATGGATTACTCCACCTACCCCTGCACCAGAGTATCTTCCCACCGTCAAATAAGAAGATGTAAATTGGTCTCCTAGTACCTCTTTCATAGTCCTGGGTATATCTGCATCAAGGTCTATCTCATCAAACCCATACCTATTGCCCTCAAAGATAGTGAACCCCTCCCTATTTAAACCCAAAGCATGATACCTATCTGCTGATTGGAAATATCTAATTAAGGGTTTTATATGGAAGTTTTCGCCTACAACTACTAATTCCTTCACAGGTCTATTGAGTTTATATACTATTGTTTGGCCTTCAGCATGCAATATCCCTAAGCCTTCATGGGTATAGTTCCAAAATAGTTTGTCTTCAGCTAATCTGTTGAAAACATCTACAATAGAAGATATTTCTTTCTTAGGATATTTCTGCTTTAAAGAAGTCTCCATTTCACGAATTAAATTTTTAAATCTAATAACATCCTGCTTGTTATCTGGTCTTTGCCTATGGGTAGGTTGGTATAAAGAAATAAAGGGTCCCTCTTTGGCATTGAACAATTCATGTGGGAAATCACTTACAATTTTATACATATTTATCCACCCCTATCATTTTTGTTTATGTGATAAGCTTATACCCTATTATCAGTATTATAAAAGTATAATTTAATGATTATAGCTATATCTTGGACAAGATCTTCCATTTTTAAACCATTTACAAGTCTTACAATTTATACAAGTTATGAATATCTTCATCATTGTAATCAGACAATGATACAGGATCATCTGTTAAGCCCTTAAACCAGCATGATGTAACTAGATAAAAACCCTATTTTCTCCGGTGAAATTATATTTTTCCCAAACTTAATCCCTCCTGATTATGATTTAGCATAAAATAACCCCCTTATTCAATAGTTGGCTGTAAAACTTGATTTTTACCCCAAAACATAAGATAATATATATTATTATCTAGTAAACTTCATAAAAGATGAAAGTAGGATTTATATGAAAGAATACAATATGTTAAAGGATGACCTAGGAAAATCCCTCTTGTTTTTTGCCTTACCAATGATTATAGGAAACCTATTTCAGCAGTTTTACAACATGGCTGATACTATTATAGTAGGAAAGTTTGTAAGTGAAGATGCTCTAGCAGCAGTGGGAGCATCTTATTCTATTACTACAGTCTTTATTATGATTGCCATAGGTGGAGGTATAGGGTCGGCGGTTATAATCTCCCAGTATCTTGGGGCTAGGGAGTATGAAAAAATGAAAACCTCAGCCTACACAGCCTTGATTAGTTTTTTCATAGTTAGTATTTTTTTGTTTTTATTAGGTTTTTTTGCAAATAAGTGGATACTTGCTAAATTAAAAACACCTGCAAATATCTTTGATGATGCTTCCTTGTATTTAAGTATTTATTTTATGGGTTTACCTTTTTTATTTATGTACAATATTCAATCCGCTATTTTTAATTCTCTGGGAAAATCCAAAATCCCTCTATACCTTTTAATCTTTTCATCCCTTTTAAATATAGGGCTAGATTTATATATGGTTATAGTTCTTAATATGGGGGTAGCAGGAGTAGCCATAGCCACAGTCATTGCCCAGGGAATATCAGCAATTATTTCGTTTTTTATATTAATAAAGTTAATTCAAAGCTATGAAACTGAAAAGGTTAACTTGTTTAATTTTCTTATGCTTAGAAATATGGTTACAGTGGCAATACCATCAATCCTTCAGCAATCTATAGTTTCCATAGGTATGGTCCTAGTCCAATCAGTTGTAAACAGCTTCGGGTCCTCAGTTCTTGCAGGCTTTTCAGCAGCAAATAGGGTAGAAAGTTTAAGCATAGTTCCATTAGTTGCCATGGGTAATGCCATGTCTACCTTTTCCGCACAAAACCTAGGGGCAGACCAAGTTGACAGGGTAAAAGAAGGTTATAAGGTTGGAGTAAAGATAATATTTGCTTTTTCAGTAGGTCTGGCACTTCTTATAGCCCTATTCCATAATCAAATAATATCAATCTTTATGGATGGAGATATAGGTTCAGAGGCCTTCCTTGTAGGTACTAGCTTTTTAAAGTTTATTGGATTTTTCCTAGTCTTCTTAGGTTTAAAATCCATAACAGATGGGGTCCTTCGTGGAGCTGGAGATATGACCCTATTTACAATAGCAAATTTAATGAATTTATCAATCAGAGTTTTTGTAGCCTTTAAATTTGCACCAATTTGGGGAGTTCAAGCCA
>CAZFIO010000035.1:14071-15351 GCA_964519585.1 uncultured Tissierellaceae bacterium | reverse complement strand
AAGGCAGCAGCAGGCCCAGCATAACCAGCATAGCCAGCATAACCAAGGAGGAGCAGCAGTAGCAGCCACACCAAGAGGTTGGTCATGTCCATCCTGTGGTCATGGAGGGAATAGTGGGAAATTCTGTGCAGAATGTGGGAAGCCCCAGCCAAACCCAGAAGGGTGGGCCTGTTCCTGTGGAGCAGTAAACAAGGGTAAGTTTTGTGCAGAATGTGGCAAGGCAAAGCCAGCAGGAGTTCCCCAGTACAAGTGTGACAAGTGTGGTTGGGAACCAGAAGACATGTCCAATCCACCTAAGTTCTGTCCAGAGTGTGGGGATGTATTTGACGATGGAGACCTTGTATAAGAACTAAGAGGAAAAAAATAGGGGGTTGATTTGATGAAATTTTTTGAAAAGAAAAATTGTAGTGTTTGTGGAAAAAAGATTGGTCTAATGGGCAATAGAAAACTAGATGATGGAAACCTGTGTAAGGACTGTGCAAAGGATTTATCGCCCTTCTTTAGTGATCGTAAACGCAGTACAGTGGAGGATATCAAGGAACAACTTGCCTACAGGGAAGCCAATAAGGCAGATGTTTCAAACTTCAGGGTTACCCGTACCCTAGGTAGAGGTACCAAGGTCCTCCTAGACGAAGATGCTAGAAAATTCATAGTGTCAGGCTCCAACCGTTGGCAGACGGAAAATCCAGATGTTCTGGACTTTGCTCAGGTTACTGGCTCTCATCTGGATATAAATGAAGATGAGAAGGAAATCATGAGAAAGGATAAGGATGGCAATGAGAAGAGCTATAACCCTAGAAGATTTGAATATGAATTTGATTTTTGGATGAAAATCTATGTTAATCACCCATATTTTTCAGAGATAAAATTTAGAATTAATAATAACACCATAAGGGTTGAACAGGCAGGGGGCTTTATGATTCGCAGTGCAAAAGATATAGGAGAGAGCAATGCTGAATATAGGCAGTGCCAGGAAATAGCAAGGGAGATTCATGAGACCCTTACCCAGGTAAGGGAAAACATCAGGGAAGATATAGCAGCAGCCAATGCTCCAAGAGTGGCTCAGGTTTGCCCACTATGTGGTGCAACTACTACTCCAGATGAGCAGGGTAGATGTGAATTCTGTGGCGGGGCTGTAATGCAGTAGAAAAATAAGACTGGATATACAAGATTTGTAGAATCCAGTCTTCTTAGTAAGCTCTATTGTGAGGTGATTATATGTCAGTTAAGGGATTTAAATTCATAGGAATAGTGATTTTGATTTTAAGCCTGGGCCTTTT
>CAZFIO010000035.1:0-14061 GCA_964519585.1 uncultured Tissierellaceae bacterium | reverse complement strand
CTTTTGGCAGGCTGTGGAAAAAAGAAACAAGAAAAACCCACCCCACCTGTAGTGGGTAAAGATAATGAAGACAAGAATGATAAGCTTCTGATAAAAGATGAGGAGGGGCTTATAGAAGTCCTACTAGAAGACGGTCAGCCTAGTATTTCCTTTAAATTAGATAAATGGGAGGAACTTCATAAGATTTTGACTGTAAATACTGAAATATATGGAACTGGGGACCTTCTTGAAGACTTCTTCGACATAAAAACCATATCAGGTAAGGTGGTGGATGTCTGTATAGGAAAGATTGATAGGCTGGGTTATTTTGGTTATGACTTCACCATACCAGTAGTGGTTTTTATAATGGATGATGGGAGCCTAGAGTGGACCTACGCTGACCCCTACATGGCTGTCGAATTATTGGAGCCTCATGAGGAGGAATATATGTATAACTGCTATAGCCTTGGGAAATTACCCTATAGGGATGATTTTACTAGCATGTCCTATGAAGCCACAAAAGAAGGCATAGGAGACAAGACCATATATATCTCTAATAAGCAGGACAAAATTTTTGACTTCAGATATCTATGGATAGAAGGTGAAATCATAAAAAATGGATGGGCTTGTGATATGGAATTTCCAGCTGGTGATAGTTTTTCTGATATTGGTGGTTTTTTACATTTTTACGAATCTGGCAGTCTTCAGTTTGATATTGCTTTCAAGGATGAGGAGGGTAGGCCCAGCTACTATCATGAAAACTGGTTTGGTAGCTATGAGCTGGTAAAATCTTTAGGTGAAGATTACCCCTTAGGAAGCTTGATTTTTGACTTGGACCTGGTGGATTGGGTTTATCTAGAAGACATGGGTTTCAAGGAGAAAATACGAACCAGCTATAGGGCAGATATTGTTGATGGGCAGGGACTTGTACTTTATTTCAATGATGGTGACGGTCTATACCAAAGGAATAAGGATTTAGATTTATTAAGCTTCACCTGGCACTATGAGAACTATTTGGATGGAGAATCCATCTTGGCCTATGTGAGATTTGATGACTATCTAGAGGATGGGCGGATAGTTTTATCCATAGATGATCTTATATGGATAAGTGATCCAGAAGAGGCAAATGATTATAGGCTGGAAAATGAAGAAGAAATCTGGGTCCCCTATGTGGCCGATATTCATACAAGATACTCTCTTTATTATATTCCGGAAAACATTGAAGACATAGGCCCTATTCAGAATCCATTTATGGATATGGATAGTTTTGTCAGGGATTTACAAGAGTATAAGAATAATGAAATTTTAGCAGAAATTATTATTGAAGATGAAAAGATTGTAAATATTCGAGAGGTATATACTCCATAAGTACTAGAAATAGTTTTATATGAAAAAAGATAGAAGAAGGAGTGGGTAAATTGTCATTTTTTAATAAGGGGAACCAAAGCTGGCAGGTAAGTTTTCACAAGATGCCAGAAACACTAGAGGAACTTAAGTCCCTAGCAGAGGCAAGCTTAAATGAACCTTACTATGCTGCAGCACTACTTATACCGGTCCTGTGCCTTTGGCCACAAAATAAGGATGAAGCAATTAATATGATAAATTTTTTAAGGGGACCTGAAGCCCTTTCCACCTATGATATTCAGTTTATATCTGAAAGGCTTAGGGGAAATGATTATGTGCCTAGGTCATACTTTGAAGGAACTAGTCCAGGCAATGATTATCAGCCAAGCAGTCCCTTAAGAGTTAAGGTTTCAACTGTGCCTACAAGTTTTTCTGAGGAAAACCATGCCCAACTTTATCTCCAGTCTAGTGGGGCAGATAGCCCTAGACCTGTGAAGCTAAGGAAGAAACCTTCAAGTGGCCAATGGTTCCTAACTGACCAAATGCTCTTGGGCCAGATACGCAAGCCCGTTTCAAATGACCCTTGGGCCTAATATTCTTGTAGGGGGGATTTATATTGGCAAGTCAAATTACAAACTATCAATGTCCCAATTGTACCGGACCCCTTCATTTTGTAGGAGACTCTGGTCAGCTGGAATGTGATTATTGTGGTACAAATTATGAAATAGAAGTAATAGAGCAGATATATGCAGACAAGGAGGAGGCTGCAGCAAAGGCTACAGAACCCCAATGGGATATGTCCATGGCAGGGGGAGAATGGTCGGAAGAAGAGGCTGCTAGACTTAGGGCCTATTCCTGCCCCTCCTGTAGTGCAGAGTTGATTATGGATGATACAACAGCAGCTACATCTTGTCCTTATTGCAACAACCCTACCATAGTCCCAGGTCAGTTTGCAGGCATGCTTAAACCGGATTATGTGATTCCCTTTAAGCTAGGTAAGGATGATGCAATTAAGGCCCTAAAAAAACACTATAAGGGTAAAAAATTCCTGCCTAAATCCTTTTCTAGGGATAATCATATAGAAGAAATCAAGGGGGTATATGTACCATTTTGGCTTTTTGATGGTGAAGCAGATGCAAGTATCAGGTTTTTGGGAACTATAATTAATACCTATAGAAGTGGAGATGAGGAAGTTACAGTTACTGATTACTATCGGGTAGTCAGGGAAGGGAATATAGCTTTTGAGAAGGTACCAGTAGATGGTTCAAGCAAGATGCCAGATGCCCATATGGATGCAGTAGAACCCTTTGACTATTCTGAATTAAAAACTTTTTCCACTGCCTACCTTCCTGGTTTTATGGCAGATAAGTATGATATGGATATAGACGCTTGTAAGGAAAGGGCAAATAGTCGTGTGGAAAACAGTACAGAAAGGGCTTTGGCTGCCACAACCAGAGGCTATACCAGCCTTATATCGGAATACAAAAGTATAAATTTGAAGCAGGGTCAGGTAAAGTATGCCCTGATGCCAGTGTGGATGCTATCAAGCAAGTGGAAGGGTAAAGATTTTCTCTTTGCTATGAATGGTCAAACAGGAAAACTCATAGGAGATCTACCAGTTGATAAGGGTCTTTACTGGTCCTGGTTTGGAAGAATTGCCCTGCCTCTTATGATAATCTTGCGTTATGTCATGTCTATAGGAGGTAGATTCTAATGAAAAAGTTAATATCCATTAGTCTTATTCTTCTTATCTTGCTTATGGTCCCATCTTTAGTCCTGGCAAATGAATTAGATTATGTAACGGATGCAGCAGGTATTTTAAATGATGACATGGTATGGGTCCTAAATCAAAGGGCCATGGAAATTTCAGAAGAATACATGTGTGACATAACTATTGTTACTATAGATGATATGAATTATCATGATGCTTATGAATTTACAAAAACCATTATAGAAGATTATGACATGGGTTATGGTCCTCAAAAAAGTATAATCATGCTTTTTCTAAGTATGGAAGATAGGGACTATGCCCTGGTTGCCCATGGATATGGAAATACAGTCTTTACAGACCATGGCAAGGATGTAATCATGGATAAGCATGTCCTTCCCCTTCTAGCTAAGGATAATTACTATGATGCCTTTTCCACTTTTTTGGATGTATCGGAAGACTACTTTGAGCAAGCAAGAGAGGGTTCTCCTTTTGATATAGATACGGACCCTGATTATGGGAAACTATCTCCAACAATTAAATTTGGGGTTACAACTTTGCTTCCCTTACTTATAGCTTGGGCTATATGTGGGGCTTGGAAGAGACAGATGAAGACAGCTGTCCTAGCCAGTGCTGCTACAAATTATATAAGCAAGGAAGGATTAAACCTTACCAGGCAGCAGGATAGCTTTCTTTACAGAACAGAAAGCAGAAGGCGGATCGAAAGGAAATCTTCTGGAGGAACATCAGTGGATAGCTCAGGCTATTCAGGAAAATCAGGGAAGTTTTAAACTTAAGTTGGGGAGGGATTATAATGAGAAAGGGAATTGCAATTGTCCTGATAGTAGTTCTATCTTTAAGCCTGGTTGCTTGTGGGGAATCAGGAGAAAAACCTACCATAGATCAGGGAGATAACCAGGAACCACCAGATACAAATCCCCTGAGCAAGGAAGAAAAACGGACAATTCAGGATGAGGATGGTCTAACCCAGGTTCATATAGAAAATGGGGAAGCTGAGGTATACTTTAACCTAGACCTATGGGAGGAAAAAACCCAACTTAGTCAGGCTGTAGACTTGGATGAAGTATATGAAGGGCCCTATAAGGTAAGCTTTCTTTCAGGCAAGGCCAAGGATGTTGGCATAATAAGGGCTGACCATCTAGACTTTTTAAATGGAATAAGAATAACCATGCCCAGTTTCTTCTTTCTTATGGAGGATGGCAGTGTAGAATGGGTTTATGGAGACTTTGTCAGCGGGGGACATGAGCTTAAGGACCTGATAAGTCTGGGTAAGTTAAACTGGATAGGAAATATAGAATCTCTTTCCCTAGAAAATACAGGGGAAGGTATGGGAGAAATGAGCCTATATGGCCTAGACTCTCAGGGTGAAAAATATGATTTGCCTCTAGCAGCCCATTTTATGGAGCTACACCATGGAAGTTGGTTCTGGCAGGTGGCAGGAGCCTATGAGGATGGCTATGGAGTCCTAAGCTTTTTTGAAGATGGAAGCGTGAAATATGAAATTGGAGAAATGGACAAATCAGACTATTCCCTATACAAGGGAAGTTTTAGATTGAGTCTAGGACAGGGAGATGAAAAACCAGGTCTGCTACATCTGGACATGGTTTTGGACTCAAGCAATAGCAAGAAGGATATAAGAAAAAAGATGCAAGGTTCTTTTTTCACAGACCTTTCCAGCTTTATGAATCTTGTGCTTTGGCCTGCAGAGGGGGATCCCCTTTACAATATAGATAGGGACTGGTACCCAGGTGAGTATGAATTTTGGTTGGGCTATAACCCCTTTGGAGTTGATTTTGACAAGGACAATAAAAACTTTGAGACTGAGGATGATTATTTGTACTACCTGATAGAATGGGTGGAGGAAGCAAGGGTAATGGTAGAAAAATACGGAATGTCCATACTCCTAACCAATGAATACACAGACTTTGAATATGAAACTGGAAGGAATGTTTGGCTAGGGACCAATCAGAAGGGAAAGTTTACTAAGGAGATTCTATATTCAATTTCTGATTTGGGAAGCATCTACCTCTATGATCCTATAGGGGATGGATGGTTACTTAAATGGACCAATACCTATGATTAGCCTTGATAAACAAGCAAACAAGCAAAAAAAGGCTTGGCTTGCTTGTTTTTTTATTTTAGTCTAAGATATAGCCTCATCTTACTTGATTATCTAGGCCCTATGGCCTATAATAGTCTAGGTATGGTAAAAATTTAACGGAGGCGTGATGTGATTGGACTTGCTTTTTAAATTAAGCATTGTTATTTTTATTGGAATTGTTGGAGGTAGGGTGGCAAATTATTTTAAACTTCCAAATGTTTCAGGCTTTATAGTAGGAGGCCTATTATTAGGGCCATCATTTTTTAATATAATAAAATCGGGAGAGGCTTCCAGCTTCAATATTGTTAATGAAGTAGCCTTGGCTGCTATTGCCTTTAGTGTAGGTAGTGAGTTCTTAATGGATGATATAAAAAAGGTTGGAAAAGATATGCTAATAATTACTGTTGCTGAAGTTGTTGGGGCCTTGGTCCTGGTATTTTTGGTAACATTTTTAATATTTAGGCAGTCATTTGAATTTTCTTTAGTTATAGCCAGTATGTCAGCCGCAACTGCACCAGCAGGTATACTAATGGTTATAAGGGAGCTGAAGGCACAGGGACCACTAGTAAGGACCATATTACCTGTAGTAGCACTAGATGATGCTTTGGGGATTATGGCCTTCGGAATTGCCCTATCTGTTGCAAAGCTGATATCTGGGGTTGGAACCTTCTCCATATTTAGAATTATTTGGAACCCTTTATTTGAAATTATCGGTTCCTTAATTCTAGGTGGGGTAATAGGTTTTGGCCTTAGCTACATAGCGCCAAGGACTAAAAACAGGGATGAATTATTGTCTGTGGTGCTGGGTGCTATACTCCTTGGTACAGGTATGGCAAATCAATTAAACTTATCACCACTACTTACCTGTATGATGATAGGTGGAGTCTTGGTAAATCTTATGCATAATGCTAAAAGAGTATTTACACTGATAGCAGACTTTACACCACCTATAAACTTGCTCTTCTTTACTATAGCAGGTGCAAGCTTAGATTTAAGTATCTTGTCCAAGGTAGGAGTCCTAGGGCTGGGATATATAATCGCAAGGGCTGCAGGAAAGATTATAGGAGCAACTATAGGGGCAAAATATGTAAAGACTGATGAAAAAGTTGTTAAATATTTGGGTATGAGTCTCTTGACCCAAGGTGGGATTTCCATAGGTTTATCTATGATTGTAGCTAGGGAACTACCCCAGTTTAGTGAGGCTATAATTACGGTGATTTTATTTAGTGTCCTAATATATGAAATAGCTGGACCAATTCTTGCTAAAATAGCAATTCAAAAAGCTGGAGAGGAAAATGGTGCTTTAAGAGGAAAGAGTAAAGCAGAGCTAGCTTAAATATTATAAAGGATAGGTGATATGATGAATGTATTGTTTATAGTTCTCAATAAGACTGAATATCTAGATGATATTTTGGATAGTTTTGTAGATGTTGGGGTGAAGGGTGCTACTATATTGGATAGCCAAGGTATGGGGTCTGTTATTACCAATAGTGGCAATGGCCATGAGCCTTTCTTTGGGTCCATAAGAGCCTTTCTTGACAATTCTAGACCCTACAATAAAACCATATTTACAGTAATAGAAGATGAAAATGTACTAAAAGAGGCAATAAAGAGTGTAAAATCAATTTTAGGCGATATTCATAAGCCAGGTGTAGGTATGATGTTTACCTTGCCTGTAAATAATATTTACGGTATGTAAGACAAAACTTCATAATAATCCCTCCTAAAGCATATTATTTATTAAGTATGATTGGGGGGGATTTTATGTTTGAGAACTTTATGACTGGAGAAACCTTGACCACTTTTTCTGGGCTTACAACAGCTGTAATAGTAATAGTTCAATTTACAAAATTTATAGTAAAAAGAAAGTTTGGAGATCATTTTGTTAGACCCTATGCATTTTTTATATCATTATTATTAACCTATTTTTTTGCAGAGAAAGGGAATGGTTTAGAAGGTATCTTTATTACTATATTAAACTCCATGATGATTGCAATATCTAGTATGGGTGGTTATGAACTAATAGCTGACCCAATGGCAAGGAAGGTTCGTTTATAAGGATTTGCTAATATCTATTAATGGAGGGCCAGTGTATGAAATATGCAGCTTTTATAGAAAAAAATGATAAAGTAAAACTTGAAGACAAGGTAGGTAAGTGGATAAAGGAAAATAGGGATACTATATTAGAGATTGTGGATATAGAATATGAAGAAAAGGACAATACATTTTGTGCAACAATAGTATATTTGGATTAGGGCCATACATAAGTATAGGCTCTTTTTTATTTAAAGACGTTAAAAGTTTACAAAATACAACTTGACAACATGATAATACCAGTGTACCATATAAGTAGCACACTAGTACATTATTTGGAGGTGAAATTATGAGATTCGATGAAAACTTGCCAATTTATTTACAGATAATGGATTATATTAAACTAAAGATTATAAAAAAAGAGCTAGTAGAAGGGAGTAAGCTTCCATCTGTTAGAGACTTATCCACAGAATTAAAGGTAAATCCAAATACTATTCAAAGATCCTATCAAGAGCTGGAAAGGGAAGGTCTTGTATATAGCCAAAGAGGTATGGGAACTTTTGTAAGTCAGGATAGGGATGTTTTAATAAAATTAAGAGATAATACAGCCTCTAATTTTGTAAATAAATTTATAGGGGATATGAAATCTCTAGGATATGAAATTGAAGATATTATAAAAATAATAAATCAATGGGAAGGAGATCTTGACTAATGGATAATATAATTGAAATTAAAAACTTGTCTAAGTCTTATTCAGGCAAAAAAGCATTAGACAATCTAAACCTTGATATTAAACAAGGAAAAGTCCTAGGAATTTTGGGACCCAATGGTAGTGGCAAAACTAGCCTAATAAAAATTATGGCAGGAATACTAAGGCAATCTAAGGGAGACCTATATATAGACTCTAAGAAACCCGGGGTATATACAAAATCAATAGTATCCTATTTACCAGATAGGACCTTCCTATATGATTGGATGAATATAGAGGATGCTATCAATATGTTCAAGGATTTTTATAAGGACTTTGATGAAAATAAGGCCTATGACTTATTGACTTTTATGAAACTTGAGAAAAATATGAAGGTGAAGGAATTATCAAAGGGAATGCATGAAAAGCTAAATTTAACCCTTGTACTTTCTAGAAATGCAAAGGTCTATATACTAGATGAGCCAATTGCAGGGGTAGATCCTGTAGCTAGAGATCAAATCCTTGATGCAATTATCAAAAGTTATGATAGAGAATCAACCATGATAATCACCACCCATCTAGTGAGAGATATGGAAAATATCTTTGATGATGTAGTATTCCTAATGGAAGGGTCAGTGGTATTGAAAGGAAATGCAGAGTCCTTAAGAGAAGAAAGAAATATGCAGATAGATGATTTATATAAAGAAATATTCGCTTAGGAGGGGAGAAAATGAGAAAATTTATAAAATATGAAATTAGGGGGACATACAGATTTATACTAGGCTTATTGGCTATATTGGTTATTGCTTTTAGCCTTATACAGCTTAAGGTAAAGAGTGAGATATCAAATTTTTTGATGAATCCCAGTTCTATAATAAATCCCTTTGAATTTGTAGCACTTATATCCATACTTGTAATATTTGGGGCCTTTATCACTGCCTTCTTCTATATAATAGGGTCCTTTAGGAAGGAATTATATGAAGATAGGGGCTACCTTACCTTTACCCTGCCCCTTACGGGAAATCAAATATTAGGTGGTAAGTTGCTAGTAGCACTTTTATGGTTTTTTACCATAGCTATAGTGACTGTATTATACAATGTTTTACTTGCAGCAATTCTCTTTAAACTAAAGTTGAGTTTTTTTATGGAAATGTTTGGGGTCCTAGTAAGCTCTTGGGGACTAGCTTATCTTATAAAGGGGATTATTTCTTCAGTCCTGACTCTGACAATCATATACTTTTCCATTAGCCTAAGTAAGGTGACCTTTAAGAACAAAAAGGTAGGAGGGTTTTGGTTTATAGCTTTTTTAATCATACACGGGCTTGTATCTTATATTATTAATAGGGTAAATTTAGCCCTACCATATTACTTAGATATGAATACCTTTAAGTTTACAAATCCTGTTAGTTTTATGGAGTTATATGGGAAATCCTTTGGGTTGACTGGTTGGCTTATGAATATAATACCAGTAAATATATATGGGACCTTGACAGAACTAATCATAGCTACAGGCATGTTTTTTGGCACTAGCCATATGATAGAAAAAAGAATAGATTTATAGAAGGTGGAGTCCTTTCCACCTTTTTTTTAATATGTAAGATGGACAGAATATATTTGAGGAAAATATAGAAATACTGTATCATATAGATATAGTTAAGACTTATGGAAGGGGATAGACTAGATGGAAAAGATAATAGGCTTTATAGGTTATGGAAATATGGCTAAGGCTATGGTAAATGGGCTGAATAAATCAGGAACTTTTTCCAAGAGTAAGATTATAGCCTCTAAAAGGAATATATCATTAGAAGACAAGACAGAAAAAGTCAAAATATATTTAACTGAAGACAATAAAGAAGTTGCAGAAAAAGCTGATTTTATAGTCCTTGCTACAAAGCCCAACACCTATGCTTTGATTTTAGAGGAAATAGGAAGCTATATAAAAAAAGATGCCATAATAATCTCTATAGGGGCAGGTATTAGCTCAGGATTTTTAAGGGATAATTTACCCCAAGGTGTAAAACATATAAAGACTATGCCAAATACTCCTGCCATGGTGGGGGAAGGTATGACTGCCCTATCAATCAATGAAACTCTAGGGAAAGAAGATATTGAAGATATAGAAAAGATTTTTTCATCCTTTGGGAAAACTGAAATAATTGATGAAACCCTAATGGATGGTTTTACGGCTCTTTGTGGTTCTTCTCCAGCCTATATTTATATGATGATTGAAGCCATGGCTGATGGTGGAGTTTTGGAAGGGATTCCAAGAGATAAGGCCTATAGAATGGCCGCCCAGTCTGTTCTAGGCTCTGCAAAAATGGTCCTAGAAACAGGTCTTAGCCCTAGCAAGCTAAAGGACAATGTGGCCTCTCCTGGGGGAACAACTATAGAAGCAATAGCTAGTTTAGAAGAACATGGATTTAGGTCTGCTATAATGAAGGCCATGAGGGCCTGTGCTAAGAAAAGCAAAGAAATGTCTAAATAAAATAATTCTAACTAATATGGGTGAAAATAACCAAGATAAGGATATTTTATAAGTATTTTGGAGGTGGAAGATGACTAATAAATTAAAATTCACAATCATAATATTTTTTCTTCTCTTATTAGGATTTATAGCTTTTATGAACTACAGTGAGTTTAAAAACCTAGATGAATTAAGAAGTGATTATCCTGATTTACCTGAAGAAGTCTATGCCTATAGAAGGGATGGTATGGTAGTTTGGTCAATAAGATTATTTTTGCAATTTCTCATACCTTTTTTACTTTTGACCACGGGTATTGCACAAAAATTGAGTAAAAAATTAACCTATGGTAAGGGTTTGTTTTTATCGGGAGTCTACTATGGCCTTGCAATATTTATCATAATATTTTTAATTAACCTGCCCTTAAACTTCTATTCTTCCTTCTACTTAAGACATAAGTATGGTTTGTCGAACCAAAATATATGGAGATGGTTAGAATTAAATTTAAAGAGTTTTGCCTTAAATGATCTGGTGATTACTATCTTCTTGTGGCTGCCATATCTTCTAATCTACAAAAGCCCAAAAACTTGGTGGATACTGTTGGGTATTGCTTTTATACCTATAATCATCTTCATGGTCTATATATCACCAATGGTGATAGACCCCATTTATAATAAATATACATCTATAGAAGATGAGAGGCTAGGTCAGGAGATATCTAGCTTATTAAGAAAAGCAGATATAGAGGATGCAGATATTTTTATGGTGGATAAAAGTAAGGATACAAAAACAATGAATGCCTATATGACAGGTATAGGTAAATCCAAGAGAATAGTTTTATGGGATACCACAATTGAAAACTTAGATGAAGATGAAGTCCTAAGCATAACAGCCCATGAAATAGGTCATTATGTAAAAGGACATATAATAAAGAGCATAGGATTCTCTATCCTAGGAACCTTTGTATTATTTTACCTAGTTTATAAAACTTCTTCTTGGATAATGGATAACTCAGGCAGAAGTTTTGGATTTTCCAATATATACAACTATGCTTCACTTCCTTTATTAATCTTGGTTTTGAACTTATATTTATTTTTAGGAAACCCTATTACAAACCTTGTGTCTAGGCTTATGGAAACTGAGGCTGATGCCTATGAAATAAGTCTTACAGAAGATAGAAGGTCGGCCATATCAGCTATGGAAAAATTATATGTTCAAAGTTTGGGCCTACCTAGACCTTCTAAGCTTTATAAGATATGGTACCACTCCCATCCTACGCTGGAAGAAAGGGTATTCTTTTATAGGACCCATCCTATAGATTTAGACTATAAATTATTGAAAATTCCCTTCTTAGATAAGAAATAAGGAAGGGTAAGTGAATTAAATAAGGAGGCAGCATTCATTTAATCAATCTTTTTTTTAACCCTCAAATTTATAGCCAGCACCATAGACTGTAATTATATAGGATGGTTTTTTTGGGTCATCCTCAATTTTTTGTCTTATATTTTTTATATGGGTATCTATGGTTCTCTGAAAACCATCATAGTCATAACCAAAAGCCTTATCCAACAATTGATCACGAGAAAATACTATCTTTGGGTTTGATGCCAGGGCTAGTAAAACCTTAAATTCATTGGTTGTTAAATCTAAGTCCACCTTATTTTTATATACTGTAAACTTATCTACAAAGATAGTTAAGCCTCCAGGAAAAACCAATTTCTCTGCCAAGGGGCTAGAGTCCCTGTAAGCCCTTCTTAAGAGAGCCTTGACCCGAGAGACTAGTTCTCTAGGACTAAAGGGTTTAACAAGATAGTCATCAGCACCTATGGTCAAACCTTCAATCTTGTCATCCTCATGAGATTTTGCTGTAAGCATAATTATAGGTACATGAGAAGTAGACCTAATCATGGAGCATACTTCTTCTCCCGAAATTTTGGGTAGCATTAGATCCAAAATTATCAAATCTGGCTCATGAAGATTAAAAAGCTCAAGAGCCTCTTGGCCATTGAAGGCCCTTATGAGCTTATAATTTTCTTTTTCCAAGTATGCCTTTACAACATCAGAAATATTCTTTTCATCCTCAACAAGCAAAATCAAATTATGAACCATATCTTCACCTCATATTTATAATAGCATAAAAAGATAAAGGCAGAAAGCGGAAAGCGTAAAGCGTAAAGCTAAAAGTTAAAGGCAGAAAGCGTAAAGTTAAAAGAAAAAATTCAAAAGATAAAAGATAAAAGCTGAAAGATTTAAGGAGTTTACCATTCTGACCAATAGACCAGTTGGCTAACTGTCCAACTGCTTAAGATTTCTTTGTTTAAATTCTATCCTTGTAGTATAATAATACTAGAAAGAGCGAAGGGAGATATGGTTTTATGAATAAGGATCAATTAAGTATTAACACAATCCGGGTTTTATCAGCAGATGCAGTTCAAAAAGCAAACTCAGGTCATCCTGGATTACCACTAGGGGCTGCACCTATGGCATTTACCCTATGGGGTAAAATTATGAAGCATAATTCAAGAAAACCCTCTTGGGATAATAGGGATAGATTTGTTTTGTCTGCAGGACATGGTTCTGCCCTTATTTATTCCTTATTACACCTCTTTGATTACGGGGTAAGTATAGAAGATTTAAAGAATTTCAGGCAGTTAGACAGTAAAACTCCAGGACACCCTGAGTATGGACACACTGTAGGGGTAGAAACTACAACTGGCCCACTAGGGCAAGGTATATCTACTGCAGTAGGTATGGCCATGGCGGAAGCCCACTTGGCCGCAAAGTTTAACAAAGAAGGACTTAATATAGTTGATCACTTTACTTATGTAATAGCTGGAGATGGGGATATGATGGAAGGTGTAGGCTATGAGGCAACATCTTTAGCAGGAACCCTAGGTCTTGGGAAATTAATAGTCCTATATGACTCTAACTCCATAACCATAGAGGGTGGTACAGACCTGGCCTTTAGAGAAAGTGTTACAAAACGATTTGAAGCTCAAGGCTGGGAGACCCTAGAGGTTGAAGATGGCAATGACATAGAAGATATTTATAGTAAGCTCCAAAAAGCAAGATCAAACTTAAATCAACCAAGTTTAATTAAAATAACAACTGAAATTGGTTATGGAAGTCCAAATAAACAGGGTAAAAACTCTGCTCATGGGGAACCTTTAGGTATAGATGAGATTAAGGGTATGAAGGAATACTTTGGATGGGAGGAAGAGGAATTTCTAGTTCCGGATCTAGTTAAGGAGTATATGAAGGACCTTATAGCCCAAGGGGAAGAATCATTCAATGAATGGGAGAAGATGTATGAGGAATATAAGTCTTTATATCCAGAACTAGCCAAAGAATATGAGGCTTGGATGAATATGGACCTGCCAGAAGATTTCTTGGATTCAGAAGAATTTTGGGAGTTTGACAAGGGAGTATCTACAAGGGAAGCTTCTGGGATAATCATAAATAGACTGGCTGAAAAGATTCCTAACCTTATAGGTGGATCTGCTGACTTAGCCCCATCAAACAAAACCTATATGAATAAGAGGGAAGATTTTTCAGCAGAAAACTATACAGGATCAAACTTAAGATTTGGTGTTAGGGAACATGCTATGGCTGCTATAGTAAATGGTTTATACTTACATGGTGGACTAAGGCCTTATGGAGGTACCTTCTTCATTTTTACTGACTACATGAAACCAGCTATGAGACTTTCAGCCCTAATGAATTT
>CAZFIO010000034.1:0-15430 GCA_964519585.1 uncultured Tissierellaceae bacterium | reverse complement strand
AGCATCGCCTTGCCAAGGCGAGGGTCGCGAGTTCGAATCTCGTCTTCCGCTCCATATATGGCGGCATAGCCAAGTGGTAAGGCAGAGGCCTGCAAAGCCTTTACCCCCGGTTCAAATCCGGGTGCCGCCTCCAGTATTATCAACGGGTACAGGGTTTAGGGGTACATGAGAAAATAGCGAATCTGTCCTAAATCTGTCCTAACTTTAAAAGGACATAAAAAATCCCCTGGTCAGAGGGGATAAAAAATATATTTTTATTTTAAGTTTTCTACTGCTTGATTGAATAAATCGGCAGTAGATTTTTTTGTATCTTCTTTTAAGTGGATATAAATATCATCTGTAGTAGATACTCTTGAGTGCCTTAATCTCTTGCTGATTTCTTGGCTTGTAGCACCTAGTTCAAATAATATTGATGCATGGGTATGCCTAAGTCCATGAAAAGACATATAGGGTAGTCCTAGCTTCTCTACGTGGTATCTAAACCCCTTAGAAATATAAGTAGGTCTATATGGTCTACCATCATTCCAGCAGCAGACAAAATCTAAATCTATACCATTTTCAAGTTTATGCTTCTTATGTTCCCTTTTTAATATCTTTAATTCTTTGATTAATTCTTGAGTCATGATTACTTTTGCTTTACTCTTTTCTGTTTTAGGAGATTCAAGAACAACTCCTTGTCCTTTTTTCTCTACAGCATTATATTTTACATTGATAGATCCTTCCTTGAAATTTACATTCTCCCATTTTAAAGCAGATATTTCTCCAGCTCTCAAACCAGTATGAGCTGCAATTAAAACTGGATAATATACATTGTGTATCTCACTGTCCTTAATACTGTCCAAAAAGAAGTTTACTTCCTCCAAAGTCCATACTACCATTTCAGTATCATTTTCACCTGGTTTAGTTGCATATTTGACTGGGTTCTTAACAAGTAGATCCCATGCTATAGCTTTTTCCATTGCCTGGTTAAAAACCTTATGAACTTTAAGTATAGTTCCATCAGAGTATCTTCTATCACCCTTCTTAGTCTTTATCTTCTTCAAATCCGCATACATCTTGTCCACATGAGGAGTTTTAAGCTTGTCTAATGCTAAGTGTCCTACATGGTCCTTAACACTCTGTAAAAGGGTTTTGTAACGTGCCTGAGTGCTATACTTGGTATTATTAATTGCATAAGTTTCATACCAATAGTCTAGGTATTCTGTTACATTCATCTTAGTAAAATTTAATTCACCAATCTTATAGGATTGTAGTGTATCAAGTTCCCAATCCTTGGCATCTCTTTGCAGGTCAAATGTTTTGGTTTTTCTTATTTTCTTGTTGGTAATAGGATCTACTCCTAGAAATACTTCTGCATACCATCTTCCATCTTTAAGTTTTCTTATGGCCATTATTTCACCTCCTTTAATCTCAGGTTGTCCCTCATGGTGTTAGGGCACTGTGGGAGATTTTTATTATAAATCTAAAATATAATTATATTCCTTAATTAAGAAGTGTTTTAAGTCATCTAATGCATTAAATAAAATGCTGTTGTCTTGAGTTCTGAAGTTGTATTTATTAGAATGGGGACAGTACCTAATTTTATATACCTTTGTTTTTGGTTTGTTTTCCTCATCCCTATATCTTAAGGTATCGCTATGAATAATGGAAAATTCATATTTAGATATATCTAAACCATCTTGTTGTATTATAAATAAACCATTGTCTTTAATATAAGCGAAATTTAGTTCTTCTTCTGGATAAACACCTACTGCAAATCTACAATCTAATCCATCTCTTAAGTAATCTAACAATCTTTCACCAGAAAGGAATCCAGTTAATTTTATATTATTACCAGTGTAGTTTAAAATTCCACTGTTTAGTTCTTCAATTCTTTCCTGTAATAGCATTGAATTTGCCACTCCTTTTAATTTCCTGATATTAAATCATAAAATACATCTTCGCTAAGTATTTGCAAATCTTGTCCAGCCAGTATATACCTTTCTGCTTTTTTCAATTTAGAACTCTTATTTCCCTTAATATTTGATGAATAATCAAAATTACCAAGGATAAGAAAGTTGGTTGCCATAGTAACTCCATTTTGACATATTCCACCAATATTGGCTACACATTGAGCAGCTTCTGTTCGTGCCATTTTTTCAAGTTTTCCAGTAAATACACAATTCTTAGCATAGAAAAGGTGATCCTCTTTAAAAGAACCTACATCAGCTTTAATTTTTGTTAAATCTGTCCAACCTGAATTCGTGTAAGAGGACCATAATGATTTTAGAGTATCTATATCATTATTTACTTTAGCTTTTAAAAGTTGGAAACTCTTATGGGTGATCATACAGTCCTTTATAGACCTGTGACTACCTGATATATCTAAATTTAGATTTTTCCCAACTGTTGCAAGTTTATGATTTTCAAATTCAGGATATACTTTTCTAGCAAGTCTTAGTAAATCTACAAAATCATTAGAGAATTCTAAATTAAGCACATCTTCAATATAGTCATATAAAAAATTAATATCAAAGTGAATATTATGGCCAAGTAATATATCATCTTGAATAAATTCAATAAAACCAGGCAATATAGATTCAATTTTGGGTGCATTTTCTAGCATTTCATTAGTTATACCAGTTAGTTCTGTAATAAATTCAGGAACAAATTCCTCAGGTTTAAGTAAAGTCTGATATTGGTCTACAATTTCATTATTTCTTACTTTAATTGCACCTATTTCTATAATTTCATCAAATACTGGATCTAACCCAGTTGTTTCTGTGTCGATAACTGTATAATCTGAGGGTAACTCAATAAGGTTATTTCCCTTTTTCCTTTTAATTTTTAAACTTGATGAAGTTTCAATAGTCCCGTCTTCATTAACAATAATATAGAAAGACATTGTAATTCCCCCTTTTTCCTATTACCATACTTCAATTACAGCCAAAGGTTCAAAACAAACTACGATTATTCTCCTATGATATCTTTGATTTTATTAAACCAGAATAAATCCTCATGCAAGTTGTTATACCTAACACTCACCATTTCTTTACTTACTCCTAAATATTTAGCTATACTATCTATGCTTTGCCCCTTAAGGTTCTCAACCCATTCAACAGGAAATAGTATATTTTGAGCGAAGGTGTCTGCTTGATGCTCCCATATACCTTTATTCTTGTTATTAGTTAGGATCTTAGAGGGGACGTATAAATGATGATATAAAATTATATGACCTATCTCATGTGCAATGGTAAACCTTTGCCTAACCTTAGGCATGTCCTCATTAAAAAATATTGAAAACTTGCCTTTTTCATAGAAGGTATATCCATCCTTTGATATGCGTGTTAGGTCCTTTATAGATTTTTTATAAGGTATTAGGTTCCAACCATGTAACTTACAGAAGGAACCAATATTTGTAAAAATAAAATCAGGGTTACTAGTAATAAAGCTATGTATCATTTTGTATAGTACTTGTTTAGACATCCAATTATTCATTTTAATCCTCCAGGTTAAGGTGATATAATACAATAATAGAACACCCGTTCGGAATAGTCAATGAAAATATATGCTTAATTATTCTTTGTTTTGTTTTTCAAACTCCTTAATCATTGACCTAATCAGATCTAATTGGGAGTCTGAAAGATTATTAGCTTCCCTGGCTAGTATTTTTACCTTTGGATTATGATTTACATCTTCTTCTCCTAATAACAGATATTCCATAGTAGTGCCTAAGACATTAGCCACTTGTTGAAGTTTGTCAGCAGTTGGTGTAGATCTATTCCATCTAGCAGCAACGCCATTACCAATATCAGCTTTTCGTTCTACCTCAGCTACTGTCATGCCTTGTTTAGTTGCTAATAACCGTATGCGATCTAAAATTCCTTCCTTTTCCATTTGATTACACACCTTTCTAAGGTGCTAAAATCATATTAAATAAAATGTAAAATAACCAGTTGACAAATAGCGACAATTACATTATACTTAATTTAAGCTAATCAATAAGCATAGATTTAGCACCAAATAATTTTATAAAGAAAAATAGTATAAATTGCTGGGGAGCAAGTGTTTATACTGTGCTATTTCTGTGCTTACATATTAGCATATATTACATTATCAGTCAACAATTAACTATGATAATTTTACATTATAAAACTAGGAGGTGAACTAAATGAAATTCAATAAATTAACCTTTGAAGAACAAGCAATAGTTTCTATGAAAAGAAGAAATATTACCCTTACAGATTTAGCCAGAGAATTAAACATATCAGTAGGCTATGTTTCAGACATTATCAAGGGCAATCGCAAAGGTGGAGACTATAAAGGGAAGATAGCAGAGCTACTAGAAATTAGTGAACCAGCATAGGGGGTGGAGAAGTGGAGTTAAAAAACATCGATACTAAGAAGCTAGTAGAGGAACTAAGATGCAGGGAAGGAGTGAAAGTTACTGAAGTTCCTCCATATACTGAGGTAAATATTAAGACTGTAGGTCCATCAATAATAATAAAAGTAATAGATTAATAGATTTTAACGTATCTAAAACCATACTTTATATATTGATGGTGATACTGGCCTTTTGAACTGGCATTCATTAGACCATTATAGATTGATTCAGGAACACCATAGTAGTCATAAGTTCCACTATGAAACTCAATTCTTAATGTCTGAGATACTGGATTATAGCCTACAGCCCTTAAGTTGGTGGAAGAAACTGGGACCATTTTCATTAACTTCACCACCTTTCTACTATATGTTGTATTCGATTAAATACATTATACAATATATGGAGGTAAAAACAAGTGTTCATAGGCAGTCAACTTAAAAGAATAAGAAAAGAATAGGGTTTAACATTAAGAGCCTTGGCCAAGAAAGCAAATTTAGCATCCTTTAGTCATATCAGAAACATAGAAGAAGGGATTATATACGATCCAAGCTTCAGTATAGTAGTTAAGATAGCAAAAGCATTAGAAATAAGTATGGATGAATTAGCAAAGGAGGAAAGAGATGAATAATTTAATTAATATTAAAAACTTAGATGGTGATCTAGTAGTTAGCAGCAGAGAAGTAGCAGAAAACTTTGAGAAAAGACATGATCATGTATTAAGAGATTTAGATGATCTCCAGAAGGGGGTTACCCAAAATTGGGGAGACCTATTTTATGAAACAACTTATATCCATGAACAAAATAAACAAGAATACAGAGAAGTTTTAATGAATAGAGATGGATTTACTCTACTAGCTATGGGTTTCACTGGACAAAAGGCCCTTGCTTGGAAGCTTAAATATATAGCTGCCTTTAACAAGATGGAAGAGGCTTTAAAATCTCAGGCTCAACAAATAGATAGTAAGTTTCTTTATATGCTAGCAGGGCAGTTGGAAGAAAAAGAAAAGCAAATAGCAGAGCAGAAAAAGGAAATAGAGCATAAGACAGAGGTTATCAGGGGTGTAACTGATGATATAGATATTTATACCAAAAGAAATGTCCTAAACAAGGTAGTCAGATACAAGGGGGCCAACTTTGCCCAAAGATGGAATGAATTATATCAAAGATTTACAGAGGTCTACTCCATAGATTTAAAGGCTAGGTGTGAGGGCCACAATTTAAAGCAATCTCTTAAGAAGGACAGGCTATCTACTATCAAGTACGCGGAGAAGTTTGGCTATATTGATAATCTCTATAAGATAGCCTTGAAATTGTACGAGACAGATATAAATGAGATACTGAAACATTTACGAAGAATAGCATAGAGGGTGAAGATATGAATCCTAAGATTTATACAGTCAAAGAAGTTGCAGCAATGTTTGAGGTTTCTGACATGACTATTCGTAGGGAGATAAAGAGGGGTAATCTTAGGTGTTTCTATGTAGGGAATGAAGCTAGATTTACCATGATGCACTTGGAGGAATATGCAAACATAAAAGAACTTGGTAAAACCACTAGAGAAATAGAGCTAGAGGAAAGAATTGAGAAATTGAAAGAAGTTATTGAAGATAAGGACAGGCTTATTGAGAGTATAAAAAATATATTGTTGAAAGGAAGTGCTTAGATGAATTTAATGGAATTTTATCGTTGGATACTTCTTGAATATTGGGCTATATGGCTCCCATTTATCCTGGGATTAGGTTTTTTGATAAATACTGAAAGGAAGGTGAAGCATGAAGAACAAAGAATTTAAGGACCTGGTCAGTGGAAAAACTTTGAGGATGTTTATAAGGGTCAATATTCTTAAAAGCTTTAGGCATCATGGACAACTACAAAGGTGGTGGGGATGATGGGGAACTTGGGGCAAGAGATGTTTAGACGAAAGTTACTGACTGCAATAGAAGGATTATCTTTGTCAACTGGTATACCAGCTAGGGAATGTATAGAACAGGCTATAGAAATCTTTGGGGAAATTACGAAGGACTTTAAAAAGATTGATGAAATGGGGAAACACTTTACTCCAATTAATCTACATGGCTTTCAGTTCAAGGAATAGGAGGTGAGTAAATGCCAGTGGATGAAATAATCAATCAACTTGAAGATTTACAATATCATTGTAAAGAAATGTCAGATAGTTTACTGGATCCAGAGGATACCTGGAACAAGGATGTAATAGCTTTAGATTATGCAATTAAAGTAATAAAAAGGGTCCATCAGGAGTGCGAATCCATCAGGACCAAATGCAATAAATCTTAACTAGAGTATAGCACGAAAGGGGAGGAATGTAAATTGAAAGAGATTAAGATACTGGAATTGCTATTAAGAAACTTTAAGGGGATTAAAAATTTCACTCTATCAGCAGAAGGAAACAATGTAAATATATTTGGTGATAATGCTACTGGTAAAACTACAATCATGGATGCCTTCATCTGGTTACTCTTTGACAAAGACAGCCAGAACAGCTCTAACTTCAATATAAAGACCTTGGATGAAGAAGGTAATGCAATCCATGGTCTAGAGCATGAAGTATCAGCCAGGCTTGATATAGATGGTAAGAAAATAGAATTACAGAAGATATATAAAGAAAAATGGACTAAAAAGAGAGGACAGGCCCTAGAAGAACTTACAGGGCATACAACAGACTACTTTATCAATGGGGTTCCTAAGAAGAAATCAGAGTACACAGAGTACCTAGGACACATAATTGATGAAGATACCTTCAAAATCTTAACTAATCCATTATTTTTTAACACAAATTTACCCTGGAGAGATAGAAGAAACATAGCTTTAAATATTTGTGGAGCTGTAGAGGATAAGGAAGTTATCGGCCAAACCGAAGAGTTGAAGGAATTGGAAGCCTTACTAACTGATAAATCCATAGATGATCTTAAGGCCGAAATGACAGCCAGAAGAAAGAAGCTAAATGAGGAACTAAAGTCTATACCCTACAGGATAGATGAATTATCCAGAGAGGACCTGCAGGTTGATGTTAAGGCTTTAACCTTGGAGAAAGAGGAACTTGAAGGCCGACTAGCAGAACTAAAGAGTGATAAGGGGGAAACCTATAGCCTCAGATTAAGAAGTATCAATGGAACCATAACTCTTTTAAATAACCAGCTAAAGGACTTGGAGCATAAGGCAGTCAAGGACCTAAGGGAAGAACTAAATATTTTAATGGAAGAAATAACAAAAATAAATACTGAATATTATGAGGCAAAGAGTGAAGCCAAAGATTTGACACTTGAAGGTGATAGACACCTTCACAATATAGAGGTTAGTAGAGAAAGAATAAAATCTTTCAGGGAAGAATTCACTAAGCTAATAGACAAAACCTTTGATGAAGATACCACTATTTGCCCTACTTGCCATCAAAACTTGCCAGTTGAAGAAGTGGAATTAATGAGAAAAAACTTCAATGATGATAAACAGACCAGGCTACAAAAGATTAATCAAGATGGCAGAAGAGAATCTAGGAGTCTCGCAGAGTCAGAAGCTTTGTTTAAGCAAGCTGATGAAAAGCTAAAGGGTGCTGTAGAAGGCTTAGAAATGCTAGAGGAAATACTAGCTGGTAAAAAGCTAGAAAAAGAGGACCTAGAAAAGCAAATAGAAAATATAGACATAAGCACTACCCCAGAATATAAGGAGATTCAAGAAAAGATAGAAAAGCTAAACAGAGAAAAAGAAGAGGTCCTTACTTTACAAACCAAGGAAGATAAATCAGTAGATATAGCAGCACTAGAAATCATGATAGATGTAATCAATAGGAACCTAGCTAAGGTATATATAGCCAAGGATAACGAAGTCAGGGTCCAAGAACTAAAGACCAGAGAAAGAGAACTGGCCCAAATGGTAGCAGATACTGAAAAGACAGAATTTCTTTGTGAACAGTTTATAATCTCTAAATCAAGTCTACTAGAGGACAAGTTAAATAGTCAATTTAACATAGTCAAATTTAAACTCTTTGAAAAGCAAGTCAATGGTGGCATAAATGAAACTTTTGTCACTACAGTAGGTGGAGTGCCTTTTGAGGACCTAAACAATGCAATGAAAATCAATGCAGGCCTAGATATTATTTCAACACTATCAGACTACTACCAGACCCAGGCTCCTATATTTATAGACAACGCAGAATCAGTAAATGAGTTGTTAGATATACCAAATCAGATTATTAGATTAGTAGTTAGTAAACACAAGAATTTAAGGATGGAGGTGCAATAGGTGGCAAAATGTAAAGGTTGTGGTAAAGAAATAGTATTTATAAGGACAGAAAGTGGTAAAAGCATGCCTTGTGATATAGACAAGATAATGTACTGGGAAGATAAGAAGGCTAAAGGGAAAATTGTAACTTCAAATGGAATGGTAATAAGTAGTAAATTTGATGGTGAACCAGAAGAGGCCACAGGGATAGGATACTTACCACACTGGAGCACCTGTCCCAATGCAAAAGAATTTAAAAAGGGGAGGTGGAACAATGCTAGTTTTTGATTATGAAACAGAAATAGGAAAGCTAGAAAAACTATGTAAAGAAAGCCAACTGGAATATGAAATCAAACAAGCCTATTTTCCCTTTGTAGCAACTATAAGACCAGACAAGGAAGTTAAAAACCAAATGAGAATGAACCTAGGTGGAGAGCATGAAACCTTCAGGAATGGGGAAATAAAACTTATATTTGCTGATGAACTTACTATGCAAATAGTCAATGACTATGTGATAGAGGACAACCTACTAAATAAGTTGAAGAACCAGATTAAGAAACTACATTATATTTATTTGCAGATTTATTTCAAGGAGAAAACTAAATTAGATTAAGGGGGGAAAGGTTGTGTCTGAATTGAAAGTGGGAGATAGGGTTGAAATAAGGAACAACAAAGGAATACTTATCGGAAAAGGCACTATTGCCAACATAAATGATTTTAGAGAACCAAGCATGAAATATGCAATAGATGCAGACTTTTACAAAAGTGACTTTGTGTTTGCAGGTGAGGAACATTTAAAACTAATCAAGGAGGAAGAATAATAATGACTAATAAAAATCAAATAGCAGTAACAGAAAAAACAATAACGGACAAGGTGCTAAACAGTATAAATAGGATGCAGGCTGAAAGAAGTCTACAGATTCCAGCTAACTATAGCCCTGAAAATGCTTTAAAGGCAGCTTATCTTATATTGACAGAACAAAAGACTAAGGATAACAAGCCAGTATTACAAGCATGCACTCAAGAGAGTATAGCCAATTCATTATTGGAGATGGTGACCCAAGGCCTAAACCCTAATAAAAATCAATGTTACTTCATTCCTTATGGTCAGCAACTAAACTTTCAAAGAAGTTACCTGGGAACTGTAGCACTAACTAAAAGGATACTAGGCGTCAAGGATGTAAAAGGATATGCAGTTTATAAGGATGATGTATTTGAAACAGAGTTTGACTTCTTGGCTGGAAGATTAATGGTATCTAAGTATGTACCAAATGTTAAGGCTAGAAACCCTAAGGATATGGTAGGAGCCTTTGCCTTAGTTATAGGAAACAAGGATATACTCCATATGGAATATATGGACATGGACCAAATAAGAGCTGCCTGGAACCAAGGACAAATGAAAGGTAACTCTCCAGCACATAAGAATTTCCCAGACCAAATGGCTATAAGGACAGTAATCAATAGGGCCTGTAAGATGTATGCCAATACCTCTGATGATTCAGATATATTAGCCAATTTATTAAACAAGGCCAGTGGGGAAGTAGAGGAAGAAATTCAAGAAAATGCAAATAAGGAAGTACTAGAATTTGAGGAAGATGTAATCGAAGGAGAGTTTGAAGTTCCTGAGAATGTAGATTTAGAGACTGGGGAGATATTAGAGCAACCTGCAGCTAATGATATACCAGAAATGGAGTTTTAGGTATGGATATACAAACAGCTATAGAAACGTTAAAAGATATTCAGCTGGATTATCCAAATAAAGATTTTGACATGGCAAGATATTGAGCAATACAAGCCCTAGAAAACCAACTAAACGATAAATGGATATCAGCAAGTGAAAAACCAAGAGAGGACAGGGATTATCTAACTACCATGGATGGTGCTATTTGTGGAATTGAAGAACCATTTACAGGTATGTGTTGGTTTGAAAATGGAAAATGGGATGAAGAGGGATATGTTTTAGCATGGAAACCACTACCAGAACCTTATAAGGATGATGAACAATGAAATTCAAAACCATAGCCAGTGGATCCAAAGGAAACTGCTATATATTAGAAACAGAAAAAGGGAGCCTGCTCTTAGAAGCAGGTATCCCTATAAACAGAATAAAGAAGGCTTTAAATTATGATTTTTCAAACATTCAAGGTTGCTTAATAACCCATGAACATATGGATCATACCAAGGCCATAAAGGATATAGCAAATCTAGGAGTAGATGTATATGGCTCTAAATTGACCCTAGAGGCCCTTAGTTGTACAAGCCATAGATTTATACCAGTAAGGCATGGAAAGGCCCAAGTCATAGGGGAATTTCAAGTACTACCCTTTAATACAGAGCATGACTCAGTGGAGCCTTTAGGTTATCTAATCAGACAAGGAAACAAGAGATTACTCTTTGCTACTGATACCTATTATCTAAGATATAGGTTCAATAATCTAACCCATATAGCCATTGAATGTAACTATGTTAAGTCAGTTATGGAGGAAGGATTAAAGAACGGAAATATAGATATAAAAAGGGTTGCTAGGACTATGAAAAGTCATATGAGCTTAGAAAATTTATTGGAGTTCTTAAGGGTCAATGATTTAAGCAAGGTCCAAAAATTACATCTACTACATTTATCAGATGACAATAGCAGTATTCCAATAATACTGGAAGAAATAAAGAAGATTTATAAAGGCAAATTATTTATAGCAGGTGGTGATTAGATGGCAAGACCACAAAAGGTAGGGGTAGAGTATTTTCCTTTAGATGTAGATATAGATCAGGATGATAAAGTTGCAATGGTGGAAGCCCTTCATGGAGTGGAAGGATTCGGAGTAATAATCAAATTGTTAATGAAAATATATAAAGAGGGCTATTACTATGAGTGGACAGAACGTGAACAAATACTCTTCTCCAAGAGAGTTAATGTAGACATTAATCGAGTTAATGTAATCATAAACGATAGCATAAAGTGGGGTTTATTCGATAAAAGTCTATTTGTTGAATATGAAATACTTACAAGTAAAGGTATACAAGCTAGGTATTTAGAGATTGTTAAGCGAAGAACTAGGGTTGAATTTGTGCATGAATTTATGTTAATACCTTTAGATTTAGTGGAAAACCTTAAGAATATAGTTATTGTTGACATTAATGGAGTTAATGTTGACATAAACCTAGAAAATGTTGACATCAGTACACAAAGTAAAGTAAAGGAAAGAAAAGAAAAGGAAAGTATATTAAACAATAATATAGAGAACAGTGGTAGTAGTTATCCACAGAAACCTGTTGATAAGTCAAAAGATGAAAAGCTATCTAAAATAGCCACTGCTTTTGAACAAAATGGATTCGGAACCATAAGTGGAATTGTTAAGGATGAGTTAGTTGGTTTATTAGATGAATTTTCCCCTGAATGGATCATAGAGGCTTTTAAGATTGCTGTAAAGGCTAATAAAAGAACATTGAATTATGTGGAAGGTATCTTAAATAATTGGAGGGCCCAAGGTGGAATGAAAACAGAATCAGATAAACCTACTCAAACATTTCATAAGCCAGTTAAAAAAACAGGATTCCATAACTTTAAAAGTAGAACAGAAGAATATACTGCTGATGAACTAAATAGAAAAGTAGAGGAAAAGGCTGAACGAAAAAAAAGGGAGTACCTAGAAAGAATAAGAAAACAAAAGGAAGATGGTGATTAGATGGAATTAAAATTTACTATACCAGGGGAGCCTAAAGCTAAGGCAAGGCACAGGATGACGAAGCAAGGATTTAGTTATACACCAAAAGAAACAGTAGCCTATGAAAATTGGGTAAAGCAATGCTACTTTCTAGAACATGGACAGGCTATGCTTACAGGACAAATAAAGGCAACCATCAAAGCCTACTTTGGAATACCTAAAAGCTACAGCAAGAAAAAAAGAATTGAAATAGACACTGGATATTTAAAACCAACTAAAAGGCCAGATACAGATAATATAGCAAAAGCCATACTAGATAGTCTTAATGGGTTGGCCTATAAAGATGACTCAGCAGTAGTAAGTTTGAAAGTGGAGAAACACTTTGATGATGTACCAAGGGTGGAAGTAGAACTGGAAGGAGAGATGATAAATGAATAATGTTGTACTGATTGGAAGACTGGTAGCAGATCCAGACTTAAGATATATAGGCCAAGGAACTCCAATATCAAAGTTTACATTGGCAGTGAATAGGGATTTATCCAAGGATAAAAAACAGGAGATGGAAAGCAAGAACCAACCTACTGCTGATTTTATAAGAATAGTAGTCTGGGGGAAGATGGGAGAGAATGCAGCTACTTATTTGGCTAAGGGTAGACTTGTAGCAGTTCAAGGAAGGATACAAACTGGAAGCTATGAAGATAAGGATGGAAAAAGAGTATATACCACAGATATAGTAGCAAACAATGTTGAGTTTTTAGAATGGGGAGAAAAGAAAGAAGTTGATGCACCACTTGGTGGGGACCTATATCCAGTAGATAATGATGATATTCCATTTTAAAAGTTAAGGAGGGGTCTTATGGTTGTTAAGATGTTACCTTTCAGAAATTTTAAAGAGAAAATAAAGATTACTAAGAAGTATGATAAAAAAGCAAAAATGCAGGTGGTTGATAACAAATATATATACATGGTGATGAAAAATGAAGATAACAAGATGGGTTATTACAATAACAATAATGAGTTGGCTGGTAATTACCATAAATGAAAATAGTCAAAGAATTAAATCATTGGAAGAGGATATTAAGCAGCTGGAAGATAGGAAGGAGTTCCTTGAGGATGAAAGGGACAAGCTGTACCAAGACTTGCTGGAAAAGGATAATAGAATCCAAGAGCTAGAAGACATTAAAATATTTGCTATGGAAGCTACTGCCTATACTGATGATTATGAGAGCCAAGGTAAATGGATAGGGCAAACTGCAACAGGAATGAAACCACAGGTAGGGGTTGTAGCAGTCGACCCTAAAGTTATCCCTTTGGGAACAGAATTATATGTAGAAGGGTATGGACAGGCTATAGCTGGAGACACAGGAGGGGCTATCAAGGGGCATAGAATTGACCTGTTTTTTAACACTAGGGGTGAGGCCTTAAAATTTGGCAGGAAAAATCTAAGGGTGAGGGTGATGAAATGAATATTAGTGATGAAATGAAAAGAAGAATAGCAAAAGAAGTCGAACAAGTACAAAGGGAACGGGAAGAAAGAGAAATAAATCCATTATCTCAATATAGCACTACTCAATTAAAGGAAGAATTAAGAAGGAGGAAGAAAAAAAGATGAAGACTTGGGAAATGATTAAGAAGTTAACGGAAAATCCAGAGAAGGAATTTACTAGGAAATCAGATGGTTTGCATATTAAAACAAATGAATACGGAGAATTGGTTTGGGATAGTGGTTATCAATTTTTAAGATTACATCATGATTGGGAAGAGGTAAAAAAGCCAGTTGATTTTATAACAGCTATTATAGCCTTCCATGCAGGTAAAGACATCTATTGCATTAATGGTGATTATAGATTTGATTTTAAATATAAGCCATATAGAGGATTAAAGGATATATTCGGAAATCCAATATCATCATCAGATATTTTAAACGGTAAATGGTATATAGAATAGGGGAGATTAAATGAAAACAGAATGTAAGAATTGCTTATATTACAACCAAGATGACACTTACCCAAAGACAGGCTTTTGTAGCCTATGGAGTGACTTCGTAAAAAACAATCATAGCTGTGAAGATTGGGAAGGAGATGAAGATTAATGAGTCATAGGGATAATTTATATAATGCAATAGAAAACACAAGAAGTGAACTTGAAGACATGGAAGGCCACTTAGTAAAATCAGAAATTGCACCAGAATATAAAATTAACGAAAAGGATATATGCACTAAAGCCTTGGATAAATGGGAAGACAAGCAAATAATTATGATGTTTGAAGAAATGGCAGAACTGCAGAAAGAATTATGCAAGGCCACGAGAGGACAGGCTAATATTTTAGCAATAGCGGAAGAAATAGCTGATGTGGAAATAATGTTGGCCCAGATGAAAATATATTTTGGGATAGCAGATGCTGTAAGCAGATATAAAACATATAAATTGAAAAGGTTAGAAGAAAAACTAAGGTAGGAGGTAACTCCGTATGGGAAAAGAATTATTAGGGCAATACAGAAGCTTACTGGAAGAGATTAAAACACTAAAGAAAAGAATAAAGCAAATTGAAAACTATAAAGTAGAACATGATATAGTGTCTGGTTCTAGCCCTTATTTTCCGTATCAGCCTAGGACTTTTATCATTGAAGGCTATAATATTCAAGATATTGACAAGGCTAATGAATTGAAGGATATATTGAAAAAAAGAAAAAAAGAATGTGAATGCCTGGTGTTGGAGATAGAGAAGTTTATTTCAGATATACCTGATAGCAGGACAAGGAGGGTATTTCAATATAGGTACATAGATGGACTTGAGTGGTTGCCTATATCCATGCGATTTGGTAAGGCCAATGAAAGTTATTCAAGAATGATACATGAAAGGTATTTGGAGGGATTAAAGTGAGTAATCTAACTGTGGGGCAAAGTTATAAGGCAGTAAACTACTCTATTATATTTCTAAAAAATGAAATAGAGAGTATTAATACTACATTAAAGCAATCTGATTTGACTAATGTATCAAGGGCACTATTGAAGAATCGACTTAAAGAGCTAGAATCAGATTTAATAGAATTTGAACAGCTTGATTTTTAAATAAATAAAATTATTTTTAATTTGTGCGTTTTGTGCGATATGGATGTGCTACTATGGTATTAAGGAAATTTATCAATAATCCTCCTTTGATTGGACC
>CAZFIO010000033.1:0-15483 GCA_964519585.1 uncultured Tissierellaceae bacterium | reverse complement strand
CTCACCATCAAAACCCCCACACTGTTCCAGGATTTCACCAATGGTTGTACCAGCCTTTACCATAAGATTTTTAGGTTCCTTGACTCCATCCCCTGTAACAGTTATAACCCTTTCATATAAGGGCTTGTTTTTCTTTATAGCTTCACCAATGGCAAGAGCAGTCCCAACATTTTGTACAATAGAGGAAGCATCCTTACAGCGCCCACCTAGAGGTACCTTTCTTCCAGTTATAGAATCTATCATCCTATAAGAATCCCCTTGTGGGAATTTGGCTTTAAGAATAGCTACCTTAATGTTTTCCTCATTTTTTGTAACTTCTTGCATTTTTTCAATAGCATCAGGTTTATCATCTTCAATTCCTATGTAGGCCTTGTCCACATCCAAGTATTTCATTAGTGCCTTTATTCCTAGAACAATCATTTCTGATTTTTCTAACATCATTCTGTGATCACATGTAAGGTAAGGTTCACATTCAGCACCATTTAAAACTATAGTATCAACCTTGGAATCCAAACTTGTTGACATTTTTGCATATGTTGGAAAGCCTGCTCCCCCCATACCAACTATACCAGCTTCCTTAACTATAGAGAATATTTCCTCTTTTGATAGTGAGTCCAAGCTCCTTCCATCCATGATAGACTCATCCATAGTATTTTCTCCATCATTTTCTATAACCACACATTCTACCTTCCAACCATCTGGTGTGTAAAGCTCTTCAATTTTCAGTACTGCACCAGATACACTGGAGTGAATAGTTGATGTCAAAGATACATCAGACTCCCCTATCTTTTGTCCTACCTTAACTAGATCTCCTTTTTTCACTAAAGCTTTAGCAGTAGATCCCACATGTTGGTGTAAAGGAATATAGACTATTTTAGGCTCTTCAGCAATTTCTATAGCCTTGTCCTTAGTTAATTCCTTGTTACTCTTTAGAGGGACCCCACCCTTAAAAGTGAGATTTTTAAGATTCATTAATTATTCCACCTCTTTATCCTATTATAGTCCTAAAACATACACTAAGCCTAGATACCCTAAGCTTACAACAAACTTCATTATAACATTAATTGTTAAAAAAGTATACAAGTTAGAGTCAAATTGTTATATTTCTAGCAAATGAGATTATACTTGTATATATGGTGCAGGGAAAGGGACTCGAACCCTCATGGTATTTCTACCATATGCCCCTCAAGCATACGTGTCTGCCAATTCCACCATCCCTGCTCTATATTTAATATTATATTCTTTTCTAGATTATTATCAATACATCATGAGGCTTATCTTGGATTCATATTTCTTTAAAATCTTGTATAAGTATTGAATTACAAGGGTTAAACAATGTTTAAATCTAGGAATATAATTTGTCACCTTTTTATAGTTATTTAGTAAATATAAGCTAATCTTGTAATTTTTAGCCTAATCCCTCTATGAGATCATCAATCTGATTGCTTAAGCTTTCAATGTTTTTACTGTTGTCTATTACAATATCAGCCATTTTCATCTTTTTTGCCAAAGGAATTTGTAGCTTAATTCTCTCCAAGGCTTTTTCCAGGCCTAGACCATTTCTTTTCATTAACCTATCCACTTGTATATTTTCATCCACATATACCAACCATACCTGATGAAAATAAATATTATTCTTGTTTATATTTTCCAACTCTTCAAATAGAAGTGGTATATCTACAAATATAGTTTCATACTTCTGGCATAAGTTTTTTATGTTCCTTCTTATTTCTGCATAAATTTTCGGATGAGTAATTCTATTAAGTTGTTTTAGAAGTTCTTTATTAGAAAAGACTATATCCCCCAAAGCTTGTCTGTTTATACTCTTATCTATATTTAGTATAGAATCCCCAAAAAAATCAGTGATTTCTTTATAAGCAGGTTTTCCTTCTTCTACAACCTTCCTGGCTATCTTATCAGCCTCAATTACCTTAAAACCTTTTTCCCTCAATATATTAGAAACTGTAGATTTACCGGAGGCTATGCCCCCGGTTAAACCTATGATTTTACAATTAGTTAGTTTCATACCAATTGTCCCCCGTTTGAATATCTACTTTCAAAGGAATAGAAAGTTTTATAGCAGACTCCATGGTTTCTTTTAGAAGCTCTTTTACTTGCGCCATCTCATCCTTGTAGGTTTCAATGATTAGCTCATCATGAACCTGAAGTATAAGTCTTGATTTTAATCCTTTTTCTTTTAGTTTCCTATAAACTTCTACCATAGCAATCTTTATAATATCAGCTGCACTACCCTGTATAGGTGTGTTCATGGCTATTCTTTCCCCAAAGGCCTTTACATTGAAGTTTTTAGCCTGTAGTTCCGGTATATACCTTCGTCTATGAAGCAGGGTTTCAACGAATCCCATTTCCTTACCCTGCTTAACAGTATTTTTCATAAAGTCCCTAACCTTACTGTAGTTTTCCAGGTAATTATCTATATATTCCTTAGCCTCTTTTCTGGAAATGTTTAAATCTTGAGATAGTCCATAATCAGATATACCATACACAATCCCAAAGTTCACAGCCTTTGCATTGTTTCTCAATTCAGCTGTCACTTGATCTAGAGGTACATGAAATACTTCTGATGCAGTTTTGCTGTGGATATCCTGGCCTTCCATAAAGGCCTCAATCATTTTTTCATCTTGTGATATATGGGCTAGTACCCTTAATTCTATTTGAGAATAGTCAGCATCCAAAAGTATATAATCCGGTTTTTCAGCTATGAAGGCCTTACGAACCTTTCTACCATCTTCAGTTCTTATAGGTATATTTTGTAGGTTTGGCTCTGTAGAGGATATTCTTCCAGTAGTAGTTATAGTTTGGTTAAAACTAGAGTGAATCCTATTTGTAGATTCATTGATTAAGTTCATATAGCCATCTATATAAGTAGAAGTAAGCTTGACTATCTGCCTATATCTCAATATCTTTTCTATAATAGGATGTTGGTAAAGAAGTTTCTCCAGGACTTCTACACTGGTTGAATAGCCAGTTTTGGTTTTCTTTATTACTGGTAGTCCAAGTTTATCAAAAAGTATTTCCCCCATTTGTTTTGGAGAATTAATATTAAAGTCTTGACCTGCCAAGTCGTGGATTTCTTTTGTCAGGGAATCTATTTCATGGTTGTATTCCTTGCTTAAGCCCTCCAATTCCTTTCTATCTATCATAAAACCTGTAAACTCCATACTAGCTAGGACTTCAACTAGGGGTAGCTCAACACCATAGTAAAGTTCTTCCATTTGATGTTCTTTCAGTAAGTTCTTCATTGGCTCTTCTAGACTTTCACTAGTCCCCAATACAAAGGATAGATACTCCAGAAGTTTATCTTCCTCTATTTCTGTAAAATTCTTTTTAGCCCTCCCCTTACCTAGCAAGGCCTCCACATCTATCCCATAATAATCAAAATACTCCTCACTTAAATTGTTTATGGAATAATCATTTTGACTTGGATTAATTAGGTATTGGGCAATAATTGGGTCAAAACTATAGTTCTCCAGGGAAATACCCAGCCTAAGGAGGGTTACTATATCCGCTTTTAAATTATAGCCTATCTTTTCAATGTCCCTATCTTCCATAAGGGGTTTGATTTTTTTTATGAAGTCTTCCTTATTATCTTCTAGTTCCAAATAATATATATCAGAATCCTTAGTCTTAAATCCTATACCTATTATCTTGTCTTCCATTAGAGAAAGGTCTTCACTAGCAAATTTAAAGGCAAACTTTTTTGCCTTCCTTATATCCCTTATAAGTTTATCTAAGTCTTCTAAGTTGATTTTCTCATACTTAAACTCATGGACTATCTTTTCCTTAGGTTTGTTTTCTTCTGGTATCCTATTTAATAGGGATTTAAACTCAAACTCTTCATAAAGCTTGATTAGTTCCTCCCAGTTAGGATCTATAAACTTTAGATCCTCAAGTCCTAGGCCCAAGGGAACTTTTGTTACTATCTCCCCTAGCCTTCTGCTCATATATGCAATGCTTTCATTTTCTATAAGATTTTCCTTAAGCTTTTTACCAGAGATTTCATCTATATTTTTATATACATTTTCAATAGACCCATATTCCTTAATTAGTTTAAGGCCAGTTTTTTCTCCAATCCCAGGCACTCCTGGAATATTGTCAGATTTGTCCCCCATAAGGCCTTTTAAATCAATCATTTGTTCTGGTTCTATTTCATAAACCTCTAAAACCTTGTCTCTATCATAGATTTCTAGTTCTGATATTCCCTTTCTAGTAAAGAGGATTTTAGAATTATCCGTAGCTAGCTGCAAATAGTCCTTATCCCCAGTTACCAGTATGGCTTCCATGTCTTTTTCTTCTGCTAACCTAGCCAGGGTTCCAGCTATGTCATCCGCCTCGTATTGATCCATTTCTAAGTATTGAACATTCATTTCCTTAAGTATCTTCTTAATTATAGGAAATTGCTGGGCTAGTTCAGAAGGGGTTTCCTGCCTAGTCCCCTTGTAGTCCTTATATTCCTCATGTCTAAAGGTTGGCCCCTTTTTATCAAAGGCAACACAAATATAGTCAGGTGTGTATTCATCAAGGGCTCTATAAAACATGGTTAAAAAACCATATATTCCATTGGTATATACCCCATCCTTGGTAGTAAGTAAGGGCAGAGCATAAAAGGCCCTAAATATAAGTGAACTACCATCTATTACCATCAACTTCTTCTTATCCATACCTATCACTCCTGTCTCAACTCATAGGTTTAGTATACCCTATAATGAGATTTCAGTAAACCAGAAGGGGCAAAATCTTTCATTGACCAAAGCTTAAATTTGTGCTAATATTACCTTATGAAATCTAGCCGAAGTGGTGGAACTGGCAGACGCGCTGGACTCAAAATCCTGTGGTAGCAATACCGTGCGGGTTCGATTCCCGCCTTCGGCACCAACAAAAAGACTTAAGCCTTTGCTTAAGTCTCTTTATTTTATATATAGTAAAATTTTGTAAGATTATTTATGCTTCTTATAAAAAACTTCCTTCCCTATAGCTGTAACAGGGTGTAATTCCCTTCTTTTACTCCACAGTTTTCCTTGCATTTAGTGACATTAGTAGGTCTTTTGCTGATACACTTTCACCTAGCTGTTTGACAACTTCTCCCTTAGCTATCCTTTCTTTTGCTTCCTCTTCACTAACCTTTTTAATGTAAAAAATATCAGTGATTTCAGGGTATAGATCTATAGCTTGTGAAATAGATAGGTCTGGGTCAAGGTTTTGTATATCAAATGGCTGACTTTGGCTAGGTTCTAGGTTAAATATAGCTCCACTAAGTGGAAGTATCATTAAGAGTATTAGTATAAGTAGAGGCCATTTATATAGTTTCCTTTTCATTTCATACTCCTTTCTATATCTTCTAGCAAAATTCTTCTAGCTTAGGACTTCCCTCAAGCAAATTGTTTTCCCCATCTTCTTTGCCAATCAATCAAAAAGAAGGGGGAATAATTCTTAGAAATCCTTTACCATCTTCTTCCTTACTTTTATTATACTTAGAGTTTAGTGATTATGGATTTTGATGGTTTTATAAATCCTTCTTTAGGTGATTGGATAGTGTAGGGATAAACGTAATATAGATATGGATATTTTTAAAAAAGACTTATGGAGTAGTCCATAGGTCTTTTTTGATTGGGGTGAATTCATGCCCACCCGTTTCAGTCCCCTTGCGGGGTAGTGTGGGTTTTAACTAGAAAAAATGAAAGGAATAGCGAATTTAAAAGAGTATGGTTTCCGTCCCCTTACGGGGTAGTGTGGGTTTTAACGTGTTATCTGATATCGCCTTTGGTGATTTAGGTTCATCGTTTCCGTCCCCTTACGGGGTAGTGTGGGTTTTAACAAAACATAATTGACCCATTAGGCTTGAATCAAATAGCGTTTCCGTCCCCTTACGGGGTAGTGTGGGTTTTAACTATTTATATCCTATCTATTAGAAGAAGAGAAGAATAAGTTTCCGTCCCCTTACGGGGTAGTGTGGGTTTTAACCTAAAAAATGGCAGACGAATTAGCAATAGAGTATACCCTAGTTTCCGTCCCCTTACGGGGTAGTGTGGGTTTTAACCTGTAAACATTTTAGATGCGAATGAAATTAATCCTATGTTTCCGTCCCCTTACGGGGTAGTGTGGGTTTTAACCCTGTCTCTTGTATGCCAGTCTTTGACTGGCCTAAAAACCTAGTTTGCGGGTGAAAATTGAATTTTTGTATTTGAAGAAAATTCTTTTCAACAAATCCCCTACAAATGGCTAAGTCATCACATCGGGTGAAAACTAGTTTTTTTTGTTTTTCTTTCTATAATTATATTTTATCATATTACATCCATAAATGTAAGTTGAAATCTATTCATAACTCGTTCAATAAATGTTTGATTACCTTATTCAAAGAGCTAGGTCATAAAAACTTGTATGTTACCCTTTAGTAGTCTCTCTATTATATTAAATTATTATGGTTTCTTCCTCCTCTAAAGAAAATGGTTCTCCAAAAACTTCTACTGTACCTTGTCCCTGTATTTTATATATTCTGACGCTATCAGAAGCTTCTGGAATATTTTTAATCCCATTAATTAACTTTTTATATTTGTTTGGCCTTAGGATAGCCTCAAAAGCCGACTTTTGTACCCTAACTCCATAACTCTCTAGTATTTTTACCATTTGATTTCTTTTTTTATTATCTGATATATCATAAATTATTAAAACAAAATGTTTTTTATCCTTGCTTTGTTCTTCATTATTTAGTCCTAAAAAGTAATCTTCATTAAAAATATCTATTATATTTCCATCCAACTTAGCCCACCTACCTTATCCGAATTGGTTTATATATATGAGGATCCATTTCTTCTATGGCTTTACAGACTTGTATGACCTGTAAATCTATGGCCTTTCTAAAAGATATATCATAGGTAATATAGTCTAGATAGCTAGTAGATACCTCCAATTTCTTTTCTAGTTTATTTATAAATATTTTAAGTCCATCCTTATCAAAAAATACGCCCTTAGCCTCATCATCTCTATAAAAGTTGTCAATTGATATTTCATTCCCATTTATTAGGGCCATAGTAACTGAGTCTACAATAACTGCACGCCATTCTTCTATCAAATCACTAGCTAGGGTTGGATGGTTGTTTCTATCCTGGTGTATAAAACCAAAATATGGACTTAAACCTCTAGATTCAATTGTACTGTATATATCATTCATTAAAATTGTATAGCCTAAACTTAACATTGAGTTAAAGGGATCCTTAGGAGGCCTTCTATTTCTTCCATTAAATTTAAATCCTGTAGGTTTTATGGCCTTGCTAAGTGCTTTAAAATAAAGTCTAGCTGCACTTCCTTCAAATCCAAGTACTTCCTCTAGGTTAAGGCAATTGTTGATTTTTTCTTCCAAGATAGATATTTGTTTTATTTCACTTTGGAATTCTTCTTCAGAAGTCCGTTGATATCTTCTCAACAATACAATTTGGTTGTTTATTTTTGCCTTAAGTATGTTCTTTGCCAGTTCTAATGAGAAAGATTTATCTTCTGTTAGTTTTACCTGCATTCTTTGCCTTTTAGTATTTACATGTTGGGTTGATGAAAGTTTCCCAAAATAATATCCCTTACTAGAGTGGTATTGGATTTGAATTCCTCTTCTTAAACACTCTCCAATACAATAAGTGGTCATCTGGGCATTCCCAATAATTGTGATTCCTTCAACATTTTCAAAAGGAATACTTCTTAAAAGTCCATTTTTATAAGATATTTCTAATCTTCCACCATTTTTGCTTATACTTGCACTATGGTCAATAATATAAATTTGAGACACTTTGCTCTCCCCCTTAATTAGATTTTTAAAACAGTCCCCTTGCGGGGTGATAATTTAGAGGTTAGAGGTCAGATGTTGGAAGTTAGATCTAGGTCATGCTTTTAGGTCTTTTTTGTAGGGGTGGGTTTCCATGCCCACCCGAATTAGTCCCCTTACGGGGGGTTATCTATTTGTACCCTATCTTGGATAGGGCTCTTGTTGACTGGTCATAAATGATGGTTTGCGGCGGAAAACCTTAAATATACACTTATTTTTATTTACCTTAGGAAAACACCTCTCAAACTCAGTAATATGCTTATCGAGTGAAACTCTTCTAGATTGAACTTTATTAAAGAATATACTCTATCTTTTTGTTTATTCTTTCATATAATTCAAAACTTTCTTCTTTAACTTTACCACCATAGGTCATTAAAATTAGGTGTCTTAGTGTCTTTAATATTTTTTGATAATTGATGTTTTCTTCCCTGTGTAAATCATGGGCTAATATGTTTCTAATTCCTATGGTATTGTTAATTTCTTCAAATCCTCCTATTATATTTTTATCCTTTCTTTTATATTTCATTATGGCAATATATTGTTCAAGGTTATAAGAGACTTCTCTTCGTCCATTTTTCCATATATAGTCTGGCCTAAACTTTCCAGTTTTCTTTTCTTCATAGTATTCATCCAGGTAAGGTTTTACTTCTTCATCTTTAAAAGATCCAAGATAGTCTTCTCCTATATATTCAGCTAGGGGTTTTAATAGAAGGGTAAAATATGAAAGTTCCCCTGTTTCCCCCTTGCTCTTAAGGAGGCAATAATAATCACAGGCTCTTTTTGCTCTTGTATCTTGGGTGTAGGAAAATTCCCTATTCCAAGGGTTTTTCCCATATTGATTATTGTCATTTTGTCTAAGTCTGGCATAGTCTATTAAGGACTCTACATCTTTACTAAATAACCCTATATTTTCCCTAGTTTTATTTAGGGCTCCCCTGTATTCATAGCTATGTATCAGGGATACTATATCTCTTTTTGCTGTCATCCTCCTAAAAGAAAGTATATCTGGTTCTATGCACCTATTTTCCTCCAGGTACTTCCCCTTCTCCATTAAATCATCAAGATTTTCTCCTATAAGGCCTCCATGGCTTGTATTTGCATTGGATCCCTTCATAGGAGTTGCTACCTGTATAGGTTTTAAGATTAAATTTGATGCTACTACTTCCAAGGCTAGGGCAGATTTCATTTGTGGAGTACCGCTACTTATATTTAATAAGATTTGGCTATCTTGATTTTCTTCTTGTATCTGGTTTAATAAGTTTTCAAATATATCCATAAAGATATCAAAATCATGGGGGTTTTCTATATCTGACTGGATAATTTCTATTTCCACCTTAAAGCCTTGTAAGGCTTCTTTTATTTCTTCAATCTTTCCTGCCATTTCTTTTGTGAAAAATAGGTAGACCTTACTAGGTCTGTAATGCCTTACTATATGAAGTAAGGGCCCATCATAGTAGTTTCTTACTGGGTCTGTTGCCCCTATAGGACTAAATAATACATACTTACTCAATCAAGCACCCTCCCATCCCTAGGCTTGTTTTTATTCCTATGCCAGAGTAATTTCCAAAATTACAAACCATATTCCCTAGTCTTATGAGGCTTTCTCCACCCCAAAAAAATATATCTACATAGCCTATAAAGGCTTGAATTCTAACTCCCTTAAGTAGGTAATTTATGCTTCTTAGGTCATATCTTGAGATTTTACAATTATCCCATTCTATATCTTCTAGTGTAAATTTTTCTGCCCAAGAGTTCCACTTATTGCTTAGGCTTTGCATAATCAAATTTTTTGTTGGGAATAAAACATAGTCCCCTGCCTGTTTAAAACTTGTGGGGGTAAGAAATCTAATTCTTACAGTTTTTTTATAAGGGTCATTGACTAGGAACTTATCAGCCATGTTCTGTTCTGAAAAAATAGATATCTTTTTGTCTTTAAGTTTTATTCTAGTATCAAACTTATTTAGATAGTATTCATCCCTAAAGCTATAGTCTATATCTGTGTTTATAATCCACTCTCTAGGGCTGATATACTGGTTGAAGAACTTATCTTCATGGATCTGATTACCTTTATCCTTATCCAGATCTTTTAAGAATGCACTATATAAGGCATAGGCCCATGAGTAGGAAAACCTTCCATCATATTCTATTTGAAATCTTATCTGCTTCATCTAATCAATCCTTATTTTGCAAATTCCCATTTCTACTGTTTTATTGTTGATTTTAGTACACTTTTTTGCTCTTGGGGATATTCCTAAAGCTATATCTTTTCTATGATCGTGCTTTCTAAATTGTTCATTTAAGAAGTTGGCTGTTGTTGTTAGGGCCTTATCACCATAGAGAGCATAGTTCACTGTCTTGGTTAAAAAGCCAGTCCCTCCTCCTATATAGATGATATCTTCATTTAGATAAGATTCATCATAGGACTTAAACTTGCTTAAAAATCTTTTCCTATATTCATGGATAAATTCTTTTAAAGCCATCATAATATTTTCCGGTGTAAAGATTTCTTCATTATCTAGAATACTTAACTGAAACTCTACTATGGTACCTGGCTTCAATGATTCTCTAGATAAGTTTAGTTTGTTGTTTGAATTGCTATCTTTAAATATATCTATCTTTTTTGACAAGACTAAACTATCCTTAGGCAAGGGTTTACTATCACTAATCCTTAGTTTCTTAAATTTACTGTGGATTATCCTTCCAAAGGCTTCCTCTTCCATGTAGTTACTCCTGGTAGCCCTTGATAAGTTTTCACTTCTATACTTCCCATACTTATTAGGGCCTGATTTTTTTATTTCATAGGCTAGGATGGCTGTCCGTATAGCCCCCTTCAAAGAACTTCCTGGAATATATGGGTATCCATAAGCATCTTTTATGAATTCCTTAATATTGTCACTTTTTCTTATGGACCTGTCCCCAAGATCAACCTGGTACTTAAGGGCCGATCCTAAATCCTTATTTACTCTAATGGGGTTATTTCCCAAAAAATCTGTTAGGGTTTTCCTGTCCATTAAAAAATCTTCATATAAGTTTCCAAACAATCCATGAAGTTTGATTGGATCGTAAATATATGCCTTGCTACCTTTAAGATCATAGTCCTTTTTACTTATATCGCTCCCATTGCCTATATATACTGGGGTCAAAACTTCTAGGCTGATTTTATAGTTTTTCATATATTCACCCCCATAAACATAGGTAGACAATACCTATATACTGGATGCTGGTCATTTCCTACATCAAATATATCTCCCTGAAAGGTGTTTACAAATACAGAGCCTGCCTTAAAGCTATAGAAGTCTTGTTTTTTATAATTACTTTCATGGATAAAACCTGCTCTTTTTTGCAGGAGGTAATTGGCACCTCTCAAGGCTTCTTCTAATTCATCCTCCTTGGCCATGGCTGTATTTAGTAGGATTTTTTTATCCCCTTGGGGGAAGTCATAGCAAGGCTCTAAGGTAAAGGAAAATCTCCCAAGTCCACTGGACCTTTTACCTCCTAAACCACTATATTGAAGCCTTTCAAATACTTCAAATATATAATCACTAGTATGCTCAACAATTACATATAGGCCAGCATTTTTATTAAATGTAAAGGTACCAACCTGGTAGGGGTCTCCACCTATTGCCACCCTTGTCCTTATATCTGACTCCCCTAATATGAAGTTTTCTAATTCATCTTCTGGATATAGTTCTCCCTTTAGAAAGAAGTCTAAGGTATCTTCAGTAATGTAGTTGATTTTTTTAAATAGCTTATAGTTTTCTTCCTTCTGCTCTATGTATATCATGGGTTTGGGTATATAGTAAAATTCATCTATAAAGGGAAGGGCATCTGATATTCTTAAGCCTTTTTCCCTTACTTCCCTAAGAACTTTATCTATATCTCCACTTTCTATACAAAGGGCTGAAAACAAGGTGTCTGCCTTTATTTCATATTCACTATCGCCAAGGCTTCTATTTCCTATGTGTATAGGACTTAGAAAGTTTAATTTTACAATAGTTCTTTCCATAACTACACCTCTAACCTTATGTCTTTCATTTCTCCGTATATATTTATTACTTCTATGTCCTTAAACTTAATCCTGCCACTACCCCTAGAACCATGCCCTCCTAGGTAATCATTTTCTAAGAGTCTCATAGCCGTGGATATATTTTTAAAATCCTCATCCAACTCCTCTTCTACCAGACAGTCATAGACCATCTCAAAGTTAAAGACCATACCTCTTACAACCCTTTCAATTTGTCTAGGGTTTGCTATGGATGTCCTTCTGTCTATGGTGTTTTCTGTCTTTACCTCTGTTAATCTTATATTTGCCTCTTTCAATTCTTCTACTTTACCATCATCTATAAAGCAATCACTGAATTTAAGTCTGGAAGGTAGGATATCTCTATCCCTGCCCCCACCACTTCCAAAAAGTCTAAGGACCTGGATATGGTCATCATTATGTGATGGGCTTGCTCCAAAGGTTTTTTGTAGAAGGGACCTCATTTTCCCTTTTAAACTGCTTCCCGGTATTATAGGATAACCGGACAAACTATCCCTTACTACGGGACTATCTACAGCCCCTATGGCTGAATATGACTCAGTTCCCCCTATATGCAGTCCTGTAACTAACTCTATTTTCCCCTTAATCAAAATCTTTCCAAAGTTCATATTATTTACCTCCATAGAATTTATGATATGCTACTAGGGCTTCAAAATACTTACAGTAGTTAAGAAACTCTTCTCTACTGTCTCCTATCCTGCTTACCATATCCAGGAGACCAGTTTCTTTGAAAAAGTATGTGATCTTCCCTTCCTTGTACCAGGGCTCATTTTGAAATCTTCTTGGGATAAATTCTTGCCTATCTCTTCCCGCATCATAAATCATTTTTACCTTGAGATGTCTTATGGCTTCTACATGATTCTTAGAAAGTTTTTTATCCCTTTCTAAAATTATGTCATTATACAATTCATTTACCTGGGCCATTAGGTCTCTTATTTTGCTAGTGGTTATTACTTGACTTAAGTCCTTCATAAGTCTTTCTGCCTTGTCTACATAGTCTTCGCTTATTACATTTGCCATATAAATCATCCTCCTTTTTATCTTGTTTCATAGGAATATAGGGTGATGGCTATCTCAAGTTCCTTCCTTTCCCTCTCATCATTTATATACTTATAAAATTTTTGTACATTTAGATTTCTATTTCTTTCTTGTGCCCTTTTTAAAAGATAGGCATATCTAGCTATATTGATTTTGTCTGAAGAGTTTCTTAGTAGGTCCAAGACCTTGTACAAGAAGGCTTTTCCACTTTGTTGATCCCTGTCAAAAACCCTTCTTAGTTCGTTAAGTTTCCCTTCTATTCCTTCCTGGGATTCTCTATTTTCCAAACTAGGCAGCTGCTCCCACTTAAGAACCCAATCCTCTTCCAAGACTTCTCGCTTATGACCTATTTTGGCCTTTCTAAAAAGGGTCACCTTATCCTTGTTTTCATCCTTAGTTTTTGCTGCGTTTTCTAGTTCCCCAACCTCTTTAGCTATCCTAGCTATGGGATAAGTGTGACTATAGATACCTATACCTGCTGAAATGGTTAGGGTGTTTTGGGTGAATTTCTTAAATCCTAGTCTTATGTCCTTGGCTAATTCTATACAATCATTCCAAGAACCCACAATAAACATATCGTCCCCACCTGAATATATGATTAAGGCATTTCTATCTTTTTCACCTAATATTTCATTGATATAGTATTTAAAAAAAATAGATAGCTGTCTTGATAGGCTGGAGGTCCTAGATAGGGTCTCTTGGTTTTTTTCCTTGCTGAACCCTCTTACAAAGGCCTGTCCAAGATTATCCACGTCTGCCCTAAGGACCCCTATTCTTTCTAGTCCCCTGCTTTCCTTAGCAAATTCACTAAAATCCTTAATATTGTTGCTAACCTTGCTTCTTTTTGTATAATCTCCAACCCATAGATTAGTTGCAAACTTATAGCCCATGGATGGCTGGTTTTTAGAGTAGACCCTTATATATTCTCCTTCTAGGATTTCCTCTTTTGTTTTAATTTCTAAGACCTGGTTAAAGGGTAGGGCCAAAGAAGCAAAGGGGAAGTCCTTGGTAAGTTTTTCTGATACTACAAAATAAGTATCTGCTTTTGTGATCTTGGGAGAAATATCAATCAAATTCTGACATATAGGGCAAAGACCCTCTAGATTTACTGGTCCTGATTTTTTGCATTCTCTACATTCTCTATCTTCTTTAACTCTTTTAAAAGAGTTTAATCGGATTATATCTTCTGCACTATATCTATTAGTTTTCTTTTTAGAGATATTTTTCCCTACTTTTTTATATACCTTGCCTATATCATTGCTTAAGTCCTTGCTATTGCATTCTGCATAAGCACTAGCAATAAATAGTGAAATATCAAATTGTTCTAGGAACCAATTCTTGATTTCACTTTCAAACTCCAATAAATCTTTTTTTACCTTTTCAGTGTTTGGTAAAAGAAGATAAGCATGTCCACCACCTGTATATAAAAGATTGCATCTAGATAGGCCTAGTTTACTTAGAAGTTCATCTACTAGGTTTTCAAGAAGGATTTCTAGGTATAGAGACCTGGTCCTTAAAGACTTTAAGGCCTTTGTTCCACTTATAAAATAAATATAGTTTTGAATCCCTGAGATATCTGCAGAATATAGGAGATAGGCATCTTCCATATAGAATTCTTTGCCCTTATCAAATACAGTTTTTTTGTAGTTTTTATCTTCTAAGTAGTAATATAGGCAGGATGCTATAGCAGCTGTAGTTTTGCTATGGTCATATAGGGATATATCACCAAGTTCTTTTGTATTTGTTGAAGAAGGGATATATGATGTGGTACTTTCCAATAAGTGTAGTATAGAGTTTATGTATTCCTCTTTGACTTCTATGCCAGCAATTTGCTCTCTGATTTTTTGGAGGATATTTGTATAATCCACTGTTGTATATTCCCTACTTCCATCTCGTGGGTAATTAATCTTTTCTATAGTCTTTAGATTATAACTATAGCTTTCATCATTGCCGTTTAGGATATTGAATACTGATGCTAAAGGCATGCCCTTATTAAAAATGGCTCCTTGACTTTCTTCTCCTTCTATAAATTCTAATCTTCTGTCGCCTGCTGCTGAAATATTGTCAGCCATATAGACAAGATAGGCCAGAGAATCTTCTTCTAATTTTGCTTTGGAAAGCTCTCGTCCGTGGTGGTATTTAACACCTTCCTTTATATTATTATTGTCCTTAAAGGTATCCTTTTCCTGTAAGAATTCCCAACCAGAAGTACTATGAGATTTCATAAGCCCCGTCCTATGGACTATCTTTCCTATATCATGTAGTAAGGCTCCTATAATCAAATCTACCAATCTATCTTCCAAGTATTCTCCCTCCGTTCTATATATTTTTGTGTAATTTTGTTCTTGTTTTGTCTAAAATAGGCATTTATTAAATCGTTATTTGTCTAAAAATTCACACTAATTAAGTTAATTGTAACATATTACCACACCTTATTCAATTTTATAGATGGTTTTATCCTAATAAAAACATCTAATCCTAAAGGACTAGATATTTTTGTATTATTCTCTCTATTCTTCTTTGAAAAATGCTAGGCCCCTTACGGGGCTATGTTGATTTTAACTTTGGGTAT
>CAZFIO010000032.1:0-15575 GCA_964519585.1 uncultured Tissierellaceae bacterium | reverse complement strand
TAAAGCTAATATTAACCTTATCTAAGAAAATTAGTGGACTTTTTCACTGGTCCCGAACCGTCCCCTTGTGTTCTAATTCGAGTTTATGGTGTTGAGTCTTCTTTAATTAATTTAATTTTAAAGTATCTAGTTGTAGTTGTATTGCCTACAGTTCTCGTTGTTTTTACATAAATAGTGGCTTTGCCGTTCTCATCTAAAGTGATTGCTGCATCACTGACCATTTGATCTCCACTAAAACCTGTATCACAATAAACTTCTAATGAATCCGCAAGCGCTGCTATATTTTCTACACTCAACCCTTCTGTAATTGATTTAAGGTAGATAGTGTATTCTACAGCTTTTTCTTCCGAGCTTGCATCATTGCCAAGGTTCCAGGTTAAATCTTTTATTTTACTAGGACTTTTTGTGATTCGCGGTACTTCTCCACTGAAAGATAGATTCGATCCAGATTGAGTAACAATTCCTTCTTCTCCAACTGCTATTTCACCACTAATATAAACTAAATTTGGAACATCAAATCCCATAGCGCTCGCATAGGCTTTGGAAATTATGTCTAAGATCCCTCCATTTAATGTTAGCATTTGTGCCTTAACTGCATAGCTAGAATTGGTTTCAGCCTCCACATTAATCTTTATCTTTACACTATTATCTCAATATTATTTGATCCTGCATTCCCTAAATTAGTATGTTTTTCTTCTTCATATGCTCCACTATAGACCCCTACAGTGTTGATGGATTTGCTTGTTTTGATATTTACATTTAGTGTGCCAACACCTGTAATCTTAAGATTAACTTTTGTACCAAATCCGATAGCAGGTCTAGTGGATGTTGTGTCATTAACAGTTATGGTGTTAGTCCCATTAATCTTAAGATTTTTTAATTCATAGCCCGATTCAAAATTAGTGTGAATTGCCCCACCATCATAATCATTCATAGTTAGGGTTTTTGTTGTATCATTCCAAGTTAAACCCTCAGGCAAGTTTCCTGTGTCATTTAAATCATATTCTTTAAATGTTTGTGATAACCTAAAAGTATCCCAAATTCTAATTGAAAACTCCCCTAGAGGAAATATATAATAACCCTATGACAAACATAGGGAGGCTAGGGGATGATAAGTTTAATGGACAAGCAAAAGATAATAATAGATGGATTTTTAGGAGACAAATCCCAATGGCAAATTCACAGAGAAACAGGAATTTCTAGAAAAACAATTAGGAAATATATTAGGGAATATGAGGCAAAAAGATCTAGTTTGTTAGAGGGAGAAGGTGATAAATTAGTACTTACTGAAGAAATATTAGAAGCTCCTAGATATGATTCTAGCAATAGAGGGAGAACAAAGTTAACAGACGAAATAATAGATAAGATAGAGTTTTACCTAAAGGAGAATGATGAGAAAAGAAGAAATGGTAAAAGTAAACAGCAAAAAAAGAAAATTGATATACATGAATCTTTACTTGAGGAAGGCTATGACATAAGCTACCCTACGGTATGTAACTACATTAGAAATAGGTTAAATGAAAAAAAGGAAGCATACATTAGGCAGGAATATGAGCTAGGACATGTATTAGAGTTTGATTGGGGCCATGTTAAACTAGAAATAAATGGAGAAGGTAAAACTATACAAATGGCAGTAATGACCACTGCTAAAGGTAACTACAGGTTTGCCTATCTTTATCAAAATCAGAAGATGGAGAGTTTTCTAGACACTCATGTAAGATTTTTTAATCATGTAGGAGGAGTTCATAAAGAGATAGTTTATGACAATATGAAGGTAGCAGTTAAAAGATTTGTAAGTAAAACAGAAAAAAAACCAACAGAAGAGCTATTAAAGCTATCCATGTACTATGGTTTTAATTACAGGTTCTGCAATGTGAGACGTGGAAATGAAAAGGGTCATGTGGAAAGATCTGTAGAATACATAAGGAGGAAAGCTTTTAGTAAAAAAGATAGCTTCCAAAGCCTGGAAGAAGCAAACAAATATTTAGCCGAAGAACTAAATAAATTAAACTTAAGACCACAAAAGTATAATGACAATAAAACAGCTAAAGATATTCTGGTAGAAGAAATCCCCCATCTAATAAAACTAATGCCAAGCTATGATATTGCAAGGGTCATGGAATTAAGAGTAAACAAATACTCAGTAGTTTCCATAGATGAAAATAAATACTCCCTACCAGATTCATTAGTAGGAAAATTTATAACAGCAAAAGTCTACCCTACTAATATCATACTTTACCATGAAAATATTAAAGTAGCAGAACATAGAAGGAGTTTTTCTTCAAATAGCTGGAATATAGAAATAAAGCACTACTTAAACACATTAAAAAAGAAGCCTGGGGCAATTCATAACAGCACAGCCATGCGTCAAATGAATTCCAAGCTTCTAAACATATACAATAAATATTATATACAAAATCCAAGAGATTTCATAGACTTAATTGAATTAATTTCACAAGAAGGTCTGGAAAAGATAGAAAATGTAATAAAGGAATTAGAAAAGGTAAATCCATTAAATATAGATACTGATAAAATAAAGCTTTTATGCTATAGAAAGGATGAAATTATAGAAGAAAATAGATATAAAAATACAGAAATAGAAAAAAGATCAAGGCTAATCTTAAACCACTACGGAAGACTATTAAATAATTCATCCGAAGAATTTGATAAGGAGGCTTTGATAATATGAAAAATAAAGATGTTAAAATAAATATAAAAGATTTGGCAAAAGAACTTAAACTGCCCTATATAAGTAGAAATATAGAAGGAGAATTAAAAGATGCCAACATTAAAAATATAAGCTATGAGAATTTTATCCTATCAATATTAGAAAATGAATATGACTTAAGAAAGGAAAATGGAATTAAAAGTAGGATCAGGCAGGCAAAATTTCCCTATAAAAAATATCTAGAAGACTTAAGCCTAGAGGACCTACCTCAAGATGCAAGAGATAAGGTGAAGGTATTTTCTACCCTAGATTTTATAGAAACAGGCCAAAATATAATACTAGCAGGAAATCCAGGAACTGGTAAAACACACATGGCAATAGGAATTGGTATTAAGGCTTGTATAAAGGGATATAAGGTCTTGTTTACTACTATTCCTTTACTAGTCAATGAACTAAAAGAAAGCAGGTCTGAAAAGACTCTTAGAGCCTTTGAAAAAAGATTTGAAAAATATGACTTAATAATAGCAGATGAACTAGGATATATTTCCTTCGACAAGGAAGCCTCTGAACTACTTTTTACCTATCTATCTTTAAGGGCAGGCAGAAAATCTACAATAATAACTACAAATCTATCCTTTGAAAGGTGGGATGAAATATTTAAAGATCCAATAATGACAGCGGCCATGATAGACAGGCTAACTCATAAATCCTATATAGTAAATATGAATGGTAATTCATATAGGTTAAAAGAGACTCAACTTTGGCTAGAAGGGCAATAATTTTTTTACCCTACTAGGGGAATTTTGGATTAGAATATGGGGGAAATTTCAGTTGACAAATACAATAGTCTTGCAATTCCTGTTATTACCTTAGTTTTCATTTTAAATTACCTCCATAAAATCATTTTTTGCATTTGATACATTTATTGGATTTCTTTTATCTGACTCCGGGACCAGGGTAGGTTTTCCCGGTGGCTTTACTATTAAGCTGCCTAGGACTTCATTGAATTTATCCTTGGTCATAAGCTTTTCCATTTCGGTTAATGGAATAAGACTCTGCCTGTATATTTCCTTAAAACCTGCCTTAATGGCCGCTTCTTCTACTAGTTTTTCATCCTTGTATTTTCTAACTGACCTGCCCCCTACTACCTTAAAGCCCGGCCACTCTTTTCCATGATTGACAGCTGCATCTGTGGCATAGGCCATAATCTCATTGGCCCAAGTGGTGAGATCTCCTATCCTTAAAAGGATCTCTCCTATCTCTTCATCTGAAAGAAGAGGTGGCTTGGCAAATTCAAAGGCAGCCAGTCTAAGTTTTTCTTCAGCCCTTGCCCTGCACTTAGTAGCAGCTCTGCAAAACTGGCACCAGTCACCGCTGCAATATTCTCCATCTCCTAAGAAGGCTGTTTCTGCTTTTGGCTTTAGGATTTCTTCTGCCCACTGGTATAGCTCATCCTTTGGCATTTCCCAGCTACTTACATTTTCTCGTCTGGGCTGATAGATGGTCATGAGGACATTTTCTATATCATAGATGCCGTCATAAAGCTCCAAGGCCCCCAGGGCATATAGCTTCATTTGGGGATTGTCCTCAGCACTAACCAGCACCCCTTGTCCGTATTTAAAATCTATGATGTGTAGGGTCTTATCTGCTATGATGACAATATCCCCGGTGCCAAAACCATCTGGGACATATTTAGAAAAATCTAATCTTTGCTCTATTAAAATTAATGGATCCTTGCAGGAGTGTTTGACCATCTCAATAGCTTCTAAGATAAAATCCACATAGGCATCTGTATAATCCTCCATCTCCTGGCAGTCAAAATCTGATGTAGGTCTTTTTACCTTTTCTCCTAAAGCTTTCTTTAGCTTATATTCACTTAAGGCGTGGGCGGCACTACCTTCAAGGGCTGCAATACCGCTTCTATCATCAAACTCAAGTTCCAGTCTTGCTGAGGGACTACAGTTCATCCAGCGATGGGCACTGGATGCAGATAGGATTGCATGATCTCTGTTTTTCTTATTGGTATCCTCCATCACTTCAACCCCTCCGCATCTTTTAAGAGGGCGGCATAGTTTACTGGGTCAACCAGGCTTAGTTTCTCTGCCCCATATTTTTCTAATAACTCTCTAACCTGTGCAGTTAGCCCGGCATGGCTTTTTTCTGCCAGCACTGCTCTTACTTCTTCTAGGCTGACCTCTTTTTCACTCTTGGCTACTTTGGGTTTATCCCCTGTTTTCTTTTCTACCATTTCTGGCTCTTCAGGATCACTACCATCAAAGGACTTTGAAAGCTCTTGAATACTATCTGATAAGTCTTTAAGCTTCTCTGCCAAGACTATTAGATGCTTTTTATTCACTTCCCACACCTCCCTCCCTGATTTCTTTGATTTCCACTGCCTCTACTGAATCACCGGGAGTAACCACCAGTAGGTTTACTTTTTTGCCTAGTAGGAAATCCAGTAGTCTGCTTCTAATGGTTTTCTGGCCGCTTTCAATGACCGGGGATTTAAGGCCATTAGGCTTGGCCACACTGATGGTGACCTTGTGTTTTAGGCTCATATTTTTCTTCTCCTTTCCGGAGGCTTTTCATCTGCTTTTGTCTGAAGAGTTTTGCCTCCTATGTGTAAGCGAAAAATATGGACCAATCGAACCCCATCTTTTAAGGTTTTGTTTTTTCCACTTTTGATTTGATAATCTTTTGTTTATAGGCTTCCTTGTTTTATTGCACTTAGGAAAGAATCTTTAATAGCTTAATGTGCATCTTCTTTAGGTGCTTTCTGACCATTGCCTCACTGATGCCTAGCTTTTTACCAATTGCTACATTACTTAAGCCATCATGATAGGAAAGCTTGTAGATTTTTTTCTGCCTGTCTGTTAAAGTTTCCAGGGCCGCTCTTAGTTTTTTAAGAAGTGCTTCATGCTCATCTTCTTCCTCGGCTTCGATTAATAGCCTTTCAGGGTTATAGCTTTCATCAGCTAAGTTAATGTCCCTATCTTCTTTTTCTTGGTTGGCATCGTTCCTAGTCGGCATATCGCCTAAATAGGCTGCAATCCTATAATCCTCTCTGCGCTGAGCATCCACTGCTTCATCATCCATTTCGTGCAAGAGATCAATAAAGGTCTCTGTTGCTCCATTTTCACCTGGTGTAATGGTGATCTTGGTTCCATCTGCTGAATAGTAAATGTAGTCGGTTCTTTTCTTTTGGCTGGTTTTGTAAATTCTTGACATGTTTTTTCCCTCTTTCCAGCGAGAAAAAGGGCATGTCAATTAGCCGAAAAAACTCGCTTTTTTTTTATTTGCGAGCCTTTCGGCTTCCTTTGATTTTGGATTTTTATGGTTTATTGCTTGCTCTGTTTTTAGTTTAGGGCAGAAACGAGCCTCTATGTTGGACACCTTGTGTCCACTTTTACGGCTAAAAAGAATAAAAAAAAGGGCTCATACTTGACCCCCTAAATAGGAATCAGGTATAAACCCTTATAAATTAAGCACTAAAAAACGGACATTTCCTGTCCGCTTTGGCGTGAATTTATTCTACTTTAATTTATGTTTTTCGACTTTTATAAGCTTTCTGCTCCATGTTCTTTTAAGAAATTTCTGATTTCATCCATTGTCCTTCCATATAAATTTCTAATAGCAAAATTGTACCAGATATTATTTTCATCTCTATAGTTCAACTCGCCTATTATATGATAGGTAATCTCCGGCGGCAGGTGAAGTGCCAGACAAATAAGGATGCGAGAATTCAATGAACCTTCTTCTTCACCATTGACTATTCTTCTAATAGTCCTATCACTTAAGAGGGTCCTTTCACTTAACTCTTGAAAAGTAACATTCCTCCAGTCTTTTACCATTTGTAGCGAAACAACTGGATCGTTAGGTAGGCTGTTATACATTCTAGCGTTTTCCTCCAACTCCTCTGCTAATAAAGCTATTTGCTTTTCTCTAGGAGCGTGTTTATAACCGGCTCCGTAGACCACATCTAAAGTTATTTTTGATGATTCATCTCGGTTTAAATAACATTCTGTATAATACCTTTCTTTAATGCTGGTGCGGACGGAGAGGTCAAAAATCAAGCAGCATTCATCCATATGGGTTCTGGCATAATCTGTTAAAGCCATTTCTCCAAATAAATCTTTTGTTATGTATTTAGGATGGTTTAAAACGAGGTGGGCATCTACATACTGGTAAGCACCATCTTTTATCAGTGAGATTAAGGCAGGATTTGTGGCACTTTGAATTGCTGCATCTTCGGCTGGAATCGAAAAGGTCTGATTTCTTTCAAGAGCTCCTTTTTTAAATCTATGGGGCCTTACATATTTACCATCAATATAAGTAAAGGTCCCAATGGCTTCTTCGTAGCCGGCATCTACCATTCGAATTTTTGCAGCCAGACGAGAAACTCCAAAGAAGGTGGCTAAAGCATCAATAACAGGCTCTATGATCTCTATCATGTCTGCTCCGCCTTTTTCTTGAGCAAACTGTTTTATATATTCATAAGCCTTGGTTTTGAAAGCTCCTAAGGGCATCTGGATTCTAGGAGCTAAAGCATTGGCATGCCATTCCATCCAATCGGTTGCATCTCTGTCGTCACCCTTTATGCCCCCTGCTACTTGGCATTTTATCTTACTGGCACTGCTATTATATAATCTTTCAAGTTCAAAGGCTTTTCTATGCTTGTCCCAGTGAACACATTCATGAACTATTGTATTATTTACAGCTCCAAGTTTTCTTAAAAAGAAGGCTTTGGGATCCACAAAAATAGTCTTGGCCTTGACTGATGTAGTTTCATATTCTTCTGTGTTTGGATTATAAAAATCTGCTTCTGTGTCACTAAAATATATCTGCCCAAAAATAGAGAAGTCATCAGTAATATCTCTAAGTTCAACAGTCAAACCCATTTTTTCAGCCAAGAGCACAGGTTCTATAGCCATGGGCTTTTTTAAGACTTCTGGATAATGTTGCTTTAAAAATTCTAAAGCAACCTCTTCTAAATCTTCTTTTTTTATGTATGGTACTAAGGAGTCTGAAAGGGGCTTTTCTCTTTTCTTGCCTCGGCTATATAGGCTAATACTTTTAATTTCAAAATCATCCAGATTATTTTCTAAATCTCCAATACAGCTTAAAAGAAACCACTGATGTTCCTGGTCATAATCATCATAATGGTAATCTCCCTCAGCTACCACTATCTCCGCATCTACTATCACATCAAAGGCAATCTCCATTCCCGGCAAATCCCTGATAGATATGAATTGGATTTCCATGTCAGCAAGGGAAATTTCACCCTGGCATTTGACATTTTGAATATCTAAATCCAAGCTATCAGGATATTCCGCAACATATCCTTCCACAGCCTTGTAGAAATCATTATAAAATCTATCCGAAGCATAATCAGTAAAGGAACGTCCAGCCGCCATGTGCATGCCTCCTTTTCAACTTACCATACCAGAAGAAGAATCCTATTTATTATCTAAAGCCTTCTTTTCAATCTTCTTAATAGTCTCCAAATAGTTTTTTTCAACTCCTGTTAGTGTTTTGCTCTGGAATTTTCTATATTCTTGTTGAGCTTTGTCCATAGCTTGTTGATGGCTTATGTTCCCTGCATTCTCTAGAAGCTTTTCTCCTGTCGATGATAATATAGCATCAAGATGTAAGATATAATCCTCCATATACATTGGTCTTTTTCTCATTGCCTGTATTTCAGCAAAATCAAAATATCCCGAAACTAGATTATTCAATACTTTTAGCTCATCTTCATTCAGGTAGTTTTTTGCTACGCCTATATCTTTCATTCGTGGAAGTTCACCGGCAAAATTTGTCAAGCCCATAAAAGGTTTATCGGCATCCACTCTTTGAAAAATAAGCTCGGCTGCAGTATGGCCATGGGCTGCATAGTGAAGTTTGTTTTGTACTATTTTAAAAAATTCTACTGATTCATTACTTTTTGGATCATAGTCAATGCTGGTAGCATATAGGTCTAATACTTGGCGATACATTACTTTTTCAGATGACCTAATGTCTCTGATTCGGTCAAGTAATTCCTTCCAATAATCTCCGCCACCAAGTTCCTTCAGTCGTGCATCATTTAAGGTAAAACCCTTAATCATATATTCTTTTAGTCGCTCTGTTGCCCATATTCTAAACCTAGTTGCAACAGATGATTTAATTCTATAACCTAAAGAAATTATCATATCCAAATTATAATATGTAATATTTCTTTTTACCTCTCTATTACCCTCTTTTCGAACCTGTCGGAATTCCCGACAAGTTGAATTTTGGTCTAATTCCCCTTCTGAATAAATATTTTTAATATGCTCAACAATGTTGGTTCTTGATGACTGAAATAGCTCCGTCATTTGCTGCTGGGTTAACCAAATTGTCTCATCCTCTAATTTTACATCTATGTGGGTCAATCCATCTTCAGATTGGTAAATAATCACTTCACCTTTCTTCTGTTCATCCATGGTCAGGCTCCTTTCAAGCTCCAATTTAAAATTCGTTTAATTTGCATTATCGCTAATATTCCGTTATATCAATCCCTGCTTTTAATAATCTTTCATAGCGTTCATTGGACATGAGCACAGCTAAGGGCTTGCCGTTCTTTAAAACAAAGGCTGTCCTATCCTCATTGGAAAGTCTGGTAATAAGCCTGGAGGATTGCCCCCGGAGTAAGTCTGACATATTGTAAAAGTCCATTGGCTGCTTCTTCATTTTATCATCACTGGCCATAATAAGTACCTTCTTTTTTCTTTTTATTTTATCATAGTTATGGATGGTTTTGAAGGTTTATTTATACCTAAAAAGTAATTACCTTTACTTCTTGTCTGCCCCTCCAACCAAAAAGAAAAAGCCCCCCGGAGGATTGCTCCTGAGGAGGGCTTGTGTTGTGGTTGTGTTGTTGGGTTTAGGGTGTTTCCTTAACCAAGTTAATTTTAAAGTATCTAGTCTTTCCTTTATTCTCTGCTTTCACATAAATGGTAGCTTCATTATTATTTAATGTTATTTCATCTGTTTCATCCATTGGAGAGCCACTAAAATTTTCACTAGCATATACTTCTAATGTTCCAAGTGCCGTTATATCCTCTACCTTCAACTCCGTTATGTTTGAATCCAAGTAAATAATATATTCTACGGCCTTGTCTGCTTTAGTTGCATTATTTGTTGAGTCCCATGTTAGTCCCGTGATTTTTCTAGCCTTGCTATTTTTAACATATGGGGTTTCTTTGCTGAAGGATGGGCTGTAATCTGATAAGCTTCCAGCAGAAATTTCTTTATTATCGATTACTTTTACGGTACCAGTAGTGTAATTAAAGTCAGTAACTTGAATACCATAGGCATGAGCATTTCCACTCTTCGAGGCAATGTTTAATGTACCATTATTAAAATTCAATGTCTGTGCATACAATGCGTAACTTGTTCCTTTTTGAGATTCTACGTCAATACTTATTGTTGTATTGTTATCTATGTTTATAGTTGATCCATTATATCCCCCGCTAAAATTAGGATTAGCACCTTCCTCATAATAAGCTCCGCTATAAATACCTACGGTATAACTGCTGTTAGTTGATTTAACAGTTATTGTTAGAGTTCCACTTCCTGTAATATTGAGGGGGGCTTTTGTTCCAAATCCTATAACAGGTTTGGTGGATGATACATCATCAACTGTTATGGTATTCTCTCCATTAATCACAAGGTTTTTCAATTCATAGCCTGCTTCGAAGTTTGTGTAAATTGCACCACCATTATAACCATTCATAATTAGCACTTTGCTATCATCATCCCAGGTTAAACCTTCTGGCAAGGACGCGCTACTTAAATCTAATGGACCGTCGCCTTTGTCGTCTATTATAATCATCTTTTTACCGCTTGATATAATGGTTACTGCTACATCCTTAGTTGCAGTTCTACCATTTTTAGTAAAGGTAATGGTTACAGTTTCTGTCACACTGTCTTCAGTGAAGTTTTGCTTTTTAAGTTTAATTTTATTATCTTCAACTTCAAGGTAGGTTCCTGGAGTCACAAAATATGTTAAATTAATACCATCGCCTGCTGTCTTTTTTTCTTTGAGCTTAATAATTGTTTCCGTAACATCCTGACCGGCTTCTACTTCTTTATCTATAGTCGGTGTATCCTCATATTTATCGACCTCAGCATCTACAGCTATTTGGTCTGGATTTTTCGCTTCAGTTGTTACTTCTACTACATTAGAATCTCCCCGATTATCCCCACCTTCAACCACTAGTTTAAATTTGTAATTTGTATCTGCCTCCAGTCCCGTTACAGTAGCAGAAAATGATGTTTTCTCCAATGTTCCACCTTCAATTAATGCATCTGTCCAGTTATCTTCATCTTTTGGAGATTGCATTATCTTTATGCTAGTGGCATCTTTTGCTTGCGTCCACGTAAAGCTTGCTGTTGTGTCAGTTTTACTTGTATTAGAGAAGTTTTCTATTGGTATATCCCTTATGATAGTTATTTTATAGAATATATCATTATATTTTGCATAGACTATTGCCTCTCCACTGGATAAATCTATTGTATCCTCTGAACTAATAGAAGATCCACCAAAACCAACAGACCAAATATCAGTTACCAGATTGCTCGCATCCCAAACAATGATATTTTTACCCTTGAGTTCTGTACTGCTTGAGACACGGTAGCTTATTCCGATTGGTTTCCCATCTGTTCCATGAGATGAATCCCATTCTGCGGTTCCTTTGTAAGCTATCGCTCCATTGCCAATGAAAGGCATTACATTACTAATTGCGACTCCACCACTTCCTTTCGCCTCTAGGCTTATATCTACCTTAGCGGTATCTATAAGTTTAATTATGCTTTGTGAATATTGAAAAGATATGCCGCGGACAAATTCTTCATCAGAATTAAAACTATTGGTTATTTTTAATATGCCATCTCCTTTTATAGATATTTGTCCTTGAAATTTAAGCCCAGGATTTACACGTATAGTGTCGGTTATTGTATTCGTTCCCTTTAGTTCCAGGTCAAAATCAGTTGCATTATTATTTGCTCTGCCTAAATAGTTTCCTTCAAAGCCATTTAAAGTCAAAGTGTTAGTAAAATAACTCCAGGTCAAACTATCAATTTCCTTACTAGCATCATCTTTCAGGTTCCCATTTATCAGAGGAATTTCCCCAGCACCAACTATGCCTGCATTGTACATTATGTTTTTATCCGACTCACCTATTGTTGCATCTATAGTTACATCTTTTCCTGGCATGATGAAAGTAAACTCTTGACCAATTTTGTCAGGTATTTCAGCCAGTTCTACAGATTTAGATAAATCATTAGACTCACTATCTTTTATAGACAAGGCCAGAAGTTGCTCCCCATTCTCGGAGGTTACTGTGATTGTAATCTTCTCCCCCTTGGAAGCTTGATTCTCAAAAGCACTAGTAGATATTTCCCCATTTTCTGTTTTTTGAACGGTGATATTAAACTTTTCTTTTGCAACGATTAAACTACCGACTTCTAGAGAGTTGCTTAAATCTTTATGGGATATTTTAATTTTCTTTCCATTATCTTCAAGCCCTAATTTAACTCCATTCTCTGGATCAGAACTTATACCATTTGTGTCAAAATCGGCTGGTTCAACATCTTTATTTATTCCATCATTATAAACTAAGTTAACTTTTAAGTCCTTAAGGTCAAGGTTCTCATTTTCCACATAGCTCAATTTGCTAGGCAGGCTTGTTATTGTCATGGCTGTCACAATTTTAGGGATAACTGATAAACTATCCGTCTTTGCAGTCTTCCCATTGCAGGTAACAACAATCTGTTGGTCATTATGTTGATCTACAGCTAGGGATATTCCGGATGTCAGATCAATTGTTACATTCTTGCTTGAGAAATCATCAAAATCAACATTTTCTACATCCCCATCATTATAGGTCAGAGCCACTTGCAATCCGTCTAGACTAAGCTGTTGGCCTTCCACATAATCTAGATTGTTAGGTTGTGATATGACTGCAATGTCGGTTACTTTTTTAGCATCAACATTCAAATTATTTGTAGATACATTCTTCCCATCTCGACTTATGGTAATAGACTTGTCATGATGGCTACTTACAGTTAAGGGTCCACCATGAGCAGGGTTTGCACTTATATTATTAATTGCAAAATCATCCCAAGTAATATCACTTTTATCACCATTATCAAATTCTAAAGTTACTACTAAACCAGTTAAATCTAGCTTTTGCCCTTCCACATAGGACATCTTGTTAGGCGGGGTTTTGATAATAATTTTCGATAAAGTTTTTGCATTAACTGTTAGTTTATTTGTACTTACTGTTTTCCCATAAGCACTAATATCTATGACTTTACCATTCTGTCCAACCCCTAAAATAGAGCCATCTTCTGGATTGGTGGTTATATTTCTAGAAGCAAAGTCTACTAAGGCTACATCTTCCTTTGTAAAGTCACTATAATTTAAGATTACTTCTAACCCACTTAAATCAAGATTCTTACCTTCTACATATTCTAATTTACTCGGTTGCTCTTTTATGCTAATAGAGTCAAGTTTTTTAACTTTTGCACTAGCATTACTGGTCTTAGCCCCTGTATAATTTTTAGTTCCAGTTACCTCTACTTTGATAAAGTTATTTAAATCATAATTGGTTAATTTGTAATATTTTGCTGTTGCTCCATCTATAGGTAGATATTCACCCTCTTCATCACCAGCTCTCATCCACTTATATGTTGCTGTGATGTTTGGTTGACCACTGGCTACAGCTTCTAAAGTGTCACCAACCACAAGTACATCGTTTGGGCCATCATTATTCTTGATACTAATAGCACTTACTTTTTCCTTTGTTGGTGCTATTGGGCCTCCCCCACCCCCACCATCTGGTACCTCTTCTTCCTTCTTTCCTTCCTCTACTACTTTTTCTATATCTTTTACCACATCATTTGATAGAGCTTCTTTTCCTCCTAGTACCTGTACTTCTACCTTGGAGTCTTTCATGTAGTTTGTTACTTGGTCACTGCTTTGGTTGGGTCTACTTAGTAGGACTGGTCCTCCTAGTAGGGCTCCTAGATATCCTCCTACTAGTCCATCTGGAAAGTCTCTGTTGCTTGCTACAAATATAGTTTCTGGTTCTGGGAAGTATTTCTCTGCTACTGCTAGGGCTGTTTCTATGGCATTGTCCCCTGCTAGTCTCTTTGTTTCAATTCCCATACCCTGAATTTCTTCTGCTACTTCCTTGGCTACTGCTACTGGTCCTCCTATGATTTCTACTTCTTCTATGCCTAGTCCTCCTAGTGTTTCTTTTACTTGAGGGTCTAGTTGACTTGACCTTGTTAGAAGTATAGGAATTCCTTCTCTGGCTGCTACTGGACCTATGGCCAAGGCATCTTTAAAGTCTAAACCACTTACTAGAAAGGCTTTTTTACCTGTAGACCCTAGTCTTTCTGCTACCTTTAGGGCTGTTTCATATCTATTGGCCCCTGAGATTCTTTCTACTTGAAGGCTTTTGTCTTTTAGTTGGGTTTCTACTTTTTGGCTTAAGGCTACTGGCCCTCCTAGGATTATTATCTTTTTTGCTCCTAGTCTTTGGATTTCTGCTAGTACTGGTTTTCCTATTTCCCCTGATTTACTTAAAAGTAGGGGGCCTTTTTCCTTGGCTGCTAGGACTGTTCCTGTCAGGGCGTCTGCAAATTCCTCTCCACTTGCTAGGACTACTGTATCTGCTCCATCTTTATAGGCATATTTACTTGCTGCTATGGCGGTTTCGTATCTGTTTTTTCCTTCTATACGAATACTATCTTCTGCCTGCAAGTTTGCTGCCTGGGCTATGCTGGGTAGTAGCATTGCTAGGATGATTAGTAGGCTAAACCATCTTTTTAAATTTTTTAGTTTCAATTTTTCTCCTCCTCTTTCTTTATTTTGAAGGTGAAAGGAAAGATAAGATTCCTCCTCCCTTCGGTCGTCGGAATGACAACGGGGTATATCGGTGGTCGGAATGACAACGGGGTGTATCGGTGGTCTGAATTATAGATTGCCTTGCTAGCCTAGGGCCTTTATATGGGCTAGGAGTTCTTCTATTCTTATGTTGGCTGAAGTAAAGGCATCTATATCCCCCTCTCTTTTTGCTTCTATGACTTCTGGGAGGATATATTCTAGGTAGGTGTAGCTTATAAATAAGATGATTTTGCAATCCTTATAGGTGTCCTTGAGTTTTCTGCAGATTTCCAGGCAATAGCCTAGGGAATAAGAGGAATGGTCTGGTACTTCTATAAGGATTATTTTAGGACTTTTGTTAGAAAGGTATAGTTCTATGTTTTGGTAATCATTTAATGAGATTGCATCATATTCTGTGGAGTTGTCAAATTCTTTAAGTAGGCCTTCTGCAATTATTGAAGTTTTCATAAGAAAAACTATGGTTTTTTTCACTTTCTTCACCCCTTCTATCCTCTAATATAATTTTAATACTTTTGGGGTTGAATTTATATTGGCCTTTTGGCTAGTTTTTGAAAAAAAACGGGAGGACACAGAGATCCTCCCCTACGTTCGGGGGGTGTGGAAGGATACGGAGGTCCTTCCCTACATTCGAGGGATGGGAAAGATGGGTGTGGAAGGACACGGGGGTCCTTCCCTACGTTCGGGATATGGAAGATGGGGTGTTTTATATATTTGGGTTTATCCAGCCTCCTGACATGGCATAGGCTACTAGTCCTGCCCTGCCTGTTTTTCCTGTCTTTCTTAGGAGGCTTGCTATATGGTGCTTGACTGTGGATTCACTTATAAACAATCTGCTTCCTATTTCCTTGTTTGAATAATCATCGCAGATAAGCCTTAAAACCTCTATCTCCCTTGCTGTCAAGGATGCTTCTCCCATCAATACATCTATTTGGGGGCCTTCATCTGGGAATACTTTCTCCCCTTTTAAGACCT
>CAZFIO010000031.1:0-15630 GCA_964519585.1 uncultured Tissierellaceae bacterium | reverse complement strand
CTTATAATTCTGCTATAGAAAACAAATATAGATTTTTCAGCTTTGGTGATGCTATGTTAATAATATAGGGGGTGAAATTATGGATTTTAAATTTGAATTAATTAAGGAAGCTAAAGATTCTAAGGCTAGATTGGGTAAACTTCATACAAAGCATGGCACCATTGAAACTCCTATATTTATGCCTGTTGGTACCAGGGCAACCGTAAAAGCTATGACTCCTGAGGAAGTTAAGGATTTAGGGGCCCAGGTTATACTATCTAATACCTATCATTTGTATTTAAAGCCTGGCCATGAGCTGATTAAAGAAGCAGGTGGGCTTCATAAGTTTATGAATTGGAATTACCCCATACTTACTGATAGTGGAGGGTTTCAGGTCTTTAGCCTAGGTAATTTAAGGAAAATTAAGGAGGAGGGTGTAGAGTTCAGGTCTCATATTGATGGTTCTAAACATTTTATAAGTCCAGAAAAGTCTATTGAAATTCAAAATGCACTGGGTTCAGATATTATGATGGCCTTTGATGAATGTACTCCTTACCCGGCAACCTATGAATATGCTAAGCATTCCATGGAAAGGACTTCTAGGTGGGCAAGACGATGCAAGGATTTTCATAAAGATTGGGATAAACAAGCCTTGTTTGGTATAGTGCAGGGGGGTATGTATAAGGACCTAAGGGAGAAAAGTGCCCTTGACCTGGTAGAAATGGACTTTCCAGGCTATGCCATAGGTGGACTAAGTGTTGGGGAGCCTAGGGAATTGATGTGTGAAATGCTTGATTTTACAACCACTTTGCTACCAAAAAACAAACCTAGATACAATATGGGCGTGGGGACCCCTGATTATCTTTTTGAATCTGTAATCAGAGGGATAGATATGGCTGATTGTGTATTTCCAACTAGGATAGGTAGAAATGGTACTGTTTTAACCAGCAAGGGAAGGTTGGTTGTAAGAAATGCTAAATATTCTAGGGACTTTAGGCCTTTGGATTCGGAGTGTGACTGCTATGCCTGCACTAATTACTCTAGGGCCTATATAAGACATTTATTTAATGTTGATGAAATTTTAGGGGCTAGACTAGCCACAACCCATAACCTATATTTTTTAATTAAGTTAATGGAGAACATTAGAAAAGCCATTAAAGAAGATAGGTTGCTAGAATATAAGGATGAATTTTACGATAAATATGGATATAATTAAAATAAATAATGAAATATTTTAATTTTAAGGTATAATAGTAAAGAGAGGGAGGGATAAACTTATGCCAGAACAACTACAAGCACTAATACTTCCAATTGGATTAGTAGTAATATTTTATTTGTTTGCCATAAGACCGCAAAAAAAGAAGGAAAAACAAGTGCAAGAGATGAGGGGGGCCTTAAAGGTAGGGGATGAAGTAATTACTATAGGTGGAATCTATGGTAAGATAACTTTAGTAAAAGAGGATATTATAACTCTTGAGGTTGGCTCTACTAAAACTAGATTAGATGTTACTAGATGGTCAGTAGGAACAGTAATTAATAAGACTGAATAGGCGCCTAAAATTTACAATTTATAATTGAACTGAAATTACTTAATCTTACAAAAGCTTCCACTTAGAAGGAAGCTTTTGTAATATTTTACCCCTAGGATTAATAAAATTAAATAGGGGTGTTATTTTATGAAAAATAATATTAAATTAATAAATTTATTAAAAGGAGTTCTATTATCCATTGTTCTTTCTCTTATATTTATTTTACTTACATCAGTCTTGTTAAGGTTTACTAATTTCCAAGAGACCAAAATTTCTCTGATAAATAATATCAGTATGACAATAAGTATTTGTGTCTCTAGTATGTTTGTAGCCATGAAGACCAGAGAAAAGGGATGGTTGTATGGATCTTTACTAGGTGGGATATACTTCCTTATAGTTATAATCTTAAATGTAGGGTTTTTAAAAGTTAATGTTTTTCAAAGAATATATTTGGTAAAATTAATTGGTTCTATTATATTGGGCGCTATAGGTGGTATAATTGGGATAAATTTAATATAGGAAATTTCCTAAAAACAACTTTATATTTGAATTGCATTATGATATAATTATATTATTATTTAATAACTTTAACCAGGGTAACTAGCCTCAATGGGTAGTGGTAATACCACTACTTTTTTATTTATGTGCCAATAGATACAATATTTAGCTAGATATGATAGGATAAATGAAATAAGAACTAGGAGGTAGCAAATGAAAACTAGAAGCACCATCATATTAATCCTAATATGCGCAATAATAAGTGGTTTCGTTTATGTTGCTATAAATGGATTAGATATTGGGGACAAAAAAATTGAAAATGCAAAAGACTCTATGGATTTAGGGCTAGACCTAGCTGGTGGGGTATATGTCATATTGGAAGCAAATACAAGTGCAAAGGGTGAGGAACTACAAAGACTTATGGATCAAACTAAGGCTATTATAGGCGAAAGGGTAAATGGCCTAGGTATATCTGAACCAAATATTGTTATAGAAGGCGATAAAAGGATTAGGGTTGAAATAGCTGGAGTTGATAATCCACAAGAAGCTATAGATTTAATTGGTAAAACTGCACAGTTACAGTTTATTGAAATGGATAACAATGTTGTATTGACTGGTAAGAATGTTAAAGATGCAGGTGTAGCATTTCAAAAAGATAGTTTAGGGATTGAAAGGCCAGTTGTTACCTTAGAATTGGACAAAGATGGAAGTGCAAGCTTTGCAGAAGCTACTGAAAGATTGATTCATGAAAAGAATATTAATGATAGGGTTATTATGATTGTTTTAGATGACCAGCTAATTTCTAACCCTGCTGTTAAACATGTGGATGAAGGTGGCCAGGCTATAGTAGATGGTAAGGCTGTAATAAGTGGAAATTTTGATATAGATTATGCTGGTAAACTAGCTACTCTCATAAGAGCTGGAGCCTTGCCTGTTGATTTGATTGAACATCAAACTTCTGTAATAGGCCCTACATTAGGCTTAGAAGCTTACGAAAAAAGTATACAAGCTGGGGGGATAGCCTTACTAATTATATTTTTATTTATGATTATAATTTATAAGATTCCAGGACTTGTGGCATCTCTTGCCTTAACTACCTATACACTAATAGTTATATTTACAATGATTATTTTAGGTGTGAAATTAACCTTACCAGGAATTGCTGGTTTAGTCTTGTCTATAGGTATGGCGGTTGATTCCAATGTTCTGATTTTTGAAAGAATAAGGGAAGAGTTAAAAATAGGTAAGAGCATTAGAACTGCTGTGGATGCAGGCTTCAAAAGGGCCTTAACATCTGTCATGGACTCAAATATCACAACTCTAATTGCTGGTCTTGTACTATATTACTTTGGAATAGGTCCAATTAAAGGATTTGGTGTAACTTTAATTATTGGAATTATTGCATCTATGATTACAGCAATTATTTTGTCAAAATACTTATTGAAGCTCTTTGTAAATCTTATAAATACTAAAAACACCAAAGTATTTGGTATTTAGTGGAGGTGTAGTGATGAATGTAATAAAAAACAGAAAATTATATGGAAGTTTCTCTCTTATTATAATCTTAATAGGTTTAGTAATGTTTCTAATAAATGGCTTAAATTATGGTATAGAGTTTACTGGTGGAACATTGATACAAATTAATGCAGGGAAATATATTGATGCTGATGAAGTAAGAAAAATTACATCAGAATATGATGAAAATATGAGCATTATCCATGGTGGGGTTTCCAAGCATGAACTAATTATTAAAAGCACTAAGGATTTGTCTAATAAGGACATAAATCTTATTTCTGAATCTTTTACTGAAAAACATGATGTAGATAAGAATAATTTTAAATCAGAGAAGGTAGGGCCATCAATGGGTAAGGAAATTCAAAACAAAGCCTTTCTTTCCATCTCAATAGCCACTGTAGCTATGTTGGCATACATTACCATTAGATTCGAGTTTAGATTTGGGCTAGCAGCTATTATAGCCCTTATACATGATGTTTTAATTACCATTTCTGTCTACTCAATTTTACACTTGCCAGTTAATAGTGCTTTTATTGCCGCTATACTTACCATTGTAGGATAGTCCATCAATGATACTAGAGATATTTTTGATAGAATAAGGGAAGAAATGAAATAGAACCCAAGAGATAAGATTGAAGATATAATAAACAATGGAATAAACTATTCCTTGAGAAGAACTATTAATACCACTGTAACAACAGTAATAGCTGTATTAGTTCTTTATATAGTGGGTGTAGAGGATGTGAAGATACTAGCATTACCATTACTTGTGGGTATGATAGCTGGAACTTATTCTTCAATATTTATTGCATCTCCTATTTGGTATGATTTAAAAAATGTTTCAATAAAAACTGCTAAATAGCAGTTTTTGTTTTATTCTGATAGTTAACAATAGCTATATATAGGATTATTAGATTTATAAGATGTTTAATGATAATATATTTAAAAATGGAAAAAAGTTGTGGAGTGGTTTTTTGGAAAAATGGTATATAAAAAACAAAGATATAGATTTTAAGGAAAAGGCAGAAGAACTGAATATTAGCCCCATAATATCTAAAGTCCTTATTAACAGAGGTGTTATTGAAAACTTCCAAATCAAAAAGTTTTTATATGGAGGTTTAAGAGACTTAGATTCTAATAATTCCTTGTTGGGGGCTGATCATGCTGCTAGGATTATTAGATCTAAAATAGAAAATAATAAAAGAATCAGGATTGTGGGGGATTATGATGTAGATGGAATAATGTCTGTTTATATCCTTTACAAGAGTTTAATCCACTTGGGTGGGATTGTTGATTATGTGATACCAAATAGGGTTGATGATGGATATGGTTTAAATCTTAGCCTTGTAAAAGAGGCCAAAGAAGAAGGCATAGATACTATAATCACTTGTGACAATGGGATCTCTGCTATTGAGGCAGGAGAATTGGCTAAAGGATTGGGCCTTACCTTGATAATTACCGATCATCATGACTTGTCTTTTTCCCAAGAAAATGGGTTAAGAAACTACATATATCCAAAGGCTGATGTTATTGTAAACCCTAAAAATCCAGAATGCACTTATGAGTTTAAGTATTTATGTGGTGCAGGAGTGGTTTATAGGCTTATAGAACAGCTATTTAAGCTGTACAATATATCTAAGAAAAACTTATATAAGTTATTGGAGTATGTAGCCATTGCAACTATTTGTGATGTAGTAGATTTGGTGGATGAAAATAGGATTATAGTTAAGCATGGGCTGGAACTTATAAATAAGACCGAGAATATTGGTTTAGAGGCTCTAATTTATGAGTCAGGAATTAAGGACATTATAAGCACCTACCATATAGGATTTATTATTGGGCCTACCTTTAATGCATCTGGTAGGTTGGATACAGCCTATCTATCCCTAGATTTACTTTTAGAAGAAGATAGGGACTTGGCAAAGATTAAGGCTAAGGAATTAAGAGAGATTAACGAAGAAAGAAAAACCATGACTACAAATGGATTAGATAAGGTTCTAGAACAGATAGAAAATAGCCCTATAAAAGATGATAAGATTATAGTGGTTTACGAACCATCCATACATGAAAGTATAGCTGGAATTATAGCTGGAAGGGTTAAGGATATATATAACAGGCCCACAATAGTCCTAACAGATGGTAAGGATCAAATAAAAGGGTCAGCTAGGTCTATTGAAGAATATAATATGTTTGAAGAATTGCTGAAGGGCAAGGATTTGTTAGGAAAATTTGGTGGACATCCTATGGCAGCTGGTTTATCTTTAAAAGAGAGCAATATTGATATCTTAAGGGAATTTCTAAATAATGAAAGCAAATTGGATGAAAATGCCTTGGCTAGGAAAGTTTATATTGACATGGCCCTGCCAATTGAATATATTAGTTACAAGAATATTGAGGAACTTAAGACTCTAGAACCTCATGGGAAGGGTAATGCTAAACCAATTTTTGGTGATAAGGGTTTAAAAATAGATAGTGCTATAAAATTGGGTAAAAATAAAAATGTATTGAAGCTCTTATTAAAAACAAAAAAGGGTTTCACCATTGAAGGCCTGATATTTAGTGGTATGGATGATTTTGAAAACTTAATAATCAACAGCTATGGTGAAATTGAACTTGAGAATCTTTACAGGGGTTTCAATAAGGAAATTACAATAGATATACTTTTTTATCCTTCCATAAATGAATATATGGGAAAAACAAGTTTGCAGGTAATTATACAAAGTTTTAGAATCTAAAATCAATTAAGTTATACAGAAATAGGTGATAGACATGTTGGAAAAGTTAATAAGCACAGTAGAACAATATAATCCTTATGCTGATTTGAGTCTTTTAGTTAAGGCCTATACATTTGGAGAAGCTGCACACGAAGGGCAATATAGAAACTCTGGTGAGAAGTTTTTTACTCATCCTGTTAGCGTTGCAATGATTTTAGCGGATTTAAATATGGATACAGCTACTATAATAGCTGGGCTTCTTCATGATGTAATTGAGGACACTAATAATACTTACGAAAGTATTGTTGAGAGATTTGGTGAGGAAATTGCTGACTTGATTGATGGGGTAACTAAATTAAAAAAACTGAAATATAAAACAGAACAGGAAAATCAAGCAGAGAATCTGAGAAAAATGGTTTTAGCCATGTCTAAGGATATAAGAGTTATAATTGTAAAACTAGCTGATAGGTTGCATAATATGCGAACCTTAGAATATATGACAGACGAAAAGAAAAAAGAGAAGGCTTTGGAAACATTAGAGATTTATGCACCTATTGCCCATAGATTGGGGATTTCAAAAATCAAATGGGAATTGGAAGATTTGTCACTTAGATTTATGGAGCCTGACAAGTATTACAATTTAGTAGAAAAGGTATCAAAAAAACGAAATGAACGTGAAGACTATATTAAAGAAATTATAGATAAGCTTAATGAAAATTTATATGAAATGAATATTAAGGGCGAAATAAGTGGCAGACCAAAAAGCTTTTATAGCATCTACAAGAAAATGGAGATTCAGGGTAAGGAGTTTGAGCAAATTTTCGACTTAACAGCAATTAGGGTATTGGTAGATAATATTAAGGATTGCTATGGAGTTTTAGGGATAGTTCACACTCTTTGGAAACCCATACCAAGAAGGTTTAAGGACTTTATTGCCATGCCAAAACCAAATATGTATCAATCACTCCATACAACTGTTATAGGGCCTAAGGGGGAAATATTTGAAGTGCAAATACGAACCTATGAAATGCATAGGACTGCTGAGTATGGAATTGCAGCACACTGGAAGTACAAAGAGGGTAGTACCAAGGCTGAAGTGATTGACAATAAATTAGCCTGGTTAAGGCAACTTCTTGAGTGGCAAAGTGACTTAAAAGATCCCAAGGATTTTATGGAAACTTTAAAAATAGATGTATTTACTGATGAAGTTTTTGTTTTTACTCCCAAGGGTGATGTGATTAATCTTCCTGAAGGTTCTACTCCTATAGACTTCGCCTACAGGGTCCATACTGATGTAGGAAATACTTGCATAGGAGCAAAAATTGATGGGAGGATAGTACCCTTAAATTATAAATTGAATAATGGTAATATAGTGGAGGTAATCACATCTTCAAATAGTAATGGTCCTAGTAGGGACTGGCTAAAGATTGTAAAAAGCACCCAGGCTAAATCTAAAATAAGACAATGGTTTAAGCTTAAAGACAAGGATATAAATATTACCAAAGGAAAGGATGCTTTGGAAAAAGAACTTAAGCGACAAGGTTTCAAGCTGAATGAAATTTTAAAAGATGAATGGCTAAATTCTATTGCAAAAAAATTAAGTATAAATACAATAGATGATCTTTATTCTTCTATAGGTTATGGTAGTGTAAAATTAAATCAGATTATTACCAGGTTAAAAGATTCTTATTATAAAGAAAATAAGGACAAAATATCAGAGAAGCATATAGAAGAAAAACTAAATAAACCTATAGAAAGGCCTAGAAGGAAAAATAGCCAGGGAGTATCAGTAAAGGGAATTGACAATGTTAAGGTACGATTTGCAGGTTGTTGCAATCCTGTTCCTGGGGACGAGATTATTGGTTTTGTAACTAAGGGAAGAGGGGTATCTATTCATAGGGCAGATTGTCCAAATATTAAGCAAGAGCCTGATACAAATAGATTTTTAGAAGTTAGATGGGATGCTCAGGAGAGATCATCTTACAATGCAGAGGTCCAGGTTAGAGGTATTGACAGGGGGGGGCTACTTGCTGATATTGCATTTAAGGTTAATGAGTCTGATATAGGCCTAGTATCACTAAATGCAAGAAGCAATAAAAACAGAGAGGTATTTTTAAATATGACTCTTGAAATAAATGATATAGTTGAGCTGGAAGAGGTAATTAAGAAGATAAAAAATATAAAAAATGTTCTTGATGTATATAGGGTTACATCTTAGGAGGTATACAATGAGGCTTGTGGTACAAAGAGTTTTGGAAGCATCAGTGGAAGTTGAGGGGGAAATTGTGGGTAAAATAGACAAGGGCCTATTGGTTTTTTTAGGTGTTGGTAAGGAAGATGATATAAATGATTTAGAATACCTAGTTGACAAAGCCCTAGGTTTAAGGATTTTCCAAGATAAAGATGGGAAAATGAATCTGTCGGTTAGGGATATTGGGGGAGAGGTTCTTGTGGTTTCCCAATTTACCTTATACGGTGATGTAAGAAAGGGTAAAAGACCTAGTTTCACAAATTCTGCTGGTCCAGGACTAGGCGAAAAGTTGTACTTGAAGTTTATAGAAAAGGTAAAAGACTTGGGTATTGGTGTAGAAAGTGGAGTTTTTGGAGCTGATATGAAGGTAAGTTTAAAAAATGATGGGCCAGTAACTATTATGATTGACAGTAAAAGAACTTTCTAGAGGAGGTAAAATCTTGGAAATAATAAAATTAGTCCTAGGGGACTATGCTGCAAATTGCTATATAATATTTTGTAATGAGACCAGGCAGGGGATTGTTATTGATCCAGGTGCTGAGGCTGAGTCTATAATGAGGGTAATAGAGAATAATGATTTAAAAGTAAAATATATAGTTTTAACCCATGGACATGGTGACCATATAGGTGCAGTAAGCGATTTAAAAGAAAGCTTAGATATACCTGTTCTTGCACATAAGGAGGAAAAAGGTTTATTAGAAGATACTAAAAAAAATCTTTCTTATATGATGTCTGTAGGTTCCAAGGAAATAAGCCCAGATATATGCTTAAATGAAGGAGATACTATAGAATTTGGTAGTCTTAAAGCAAGTATTATCCATATACCTGGCCATTCTCCAGGTGGAATCTGTCTTAAAATTAATGAATATCTTATTACAGGAGATAGTTTGTTTAAGAATTCTATAGGTAGAACAGACTTATTTGGTGGAAGTTACGAAAAGTTAATTGGCTCAATAAAGGAAAAACTTTTAAACTTAGATGATGATACCATTGTCCTACCAGGCCATGGAGATTCGTCTACTATAGGGAATGAAAGACTATTTAATGAATTTTTACAATAAGGCCACTTTACTTATTAATAAAGTGGCTTTTAACTTGATTAGGGTGATTATATGATATACGTGATGACCAAGGGACACGATTATAAACATGATTTATTTGAACTTGTTAGGGTATTTTTACCTAAAGAAAAGATTATATTTGTAAATGATAAATCCAATCTGCAAGCTAAAGCCTATCTTTTGGAAACAGAGGTTATAGGATCTAGTGAAATTTTTATATTTATTAGAGTATTTAAGGATGGAGAATTAATCCTTAAGGATTGTGAAAACATTGACATTTATACCCCTAGTGATTATTATATAAATACACCTATTAAGCAGGCTGTAAAAAGGGGAGTTTATAGGATTCTAAATAAGTTAACTAAAAAACTTCCTCCTTGGGGAATTTTAACTGGGATCAGGCCTGTAAAGATAAACCATGATCTATATGAAAAGGGTATAGATGATAATGATATTTATAGTATTTTGCTAGAAAAATACATGCTGTCTAGCCAGAAAGCTAGTTTGGTAAAAAGTATTGCTAAATTACAAAGAAAGCATATCTACCCTCTTGATAGTGACAGATACAGTCTTTATGTAGGAATTCCTTTTTGTCCTAGTAAGTGTACTTATTGCTCTTTTCCATCCTTTACAATAAACAATGCTAGCAATGTGGATAATTATATAAAAAGCTTACTATATGAATTAAGGATGATTGCTAGGATGATGAAGGGTAAAAAACTAAATACTGTCTACATAGGTGGAGGTACTCCAACTGCATTAAAAACTAAGGACCTTGAGTTGATAATAAAATTAATAAGAGAAATCTTCCCTAAAAATATTAAGGAGTTTACTGTAGAAGCTGGAAGACCTGATACTATAGATTCAGAAATTTTATCTATGCTTAAGGATTACAAGATTGACAGGATTAGTATTAACCCTCAAACCATGAATAATGAGACCTTAGACTTGGTAGGTAGAAAACATAATTCACAGTCAATAAATAAAGCTTATAATCTTGCGAAAAGCTTAGGCTTTGATATAATAAATATGGATATAATTCTTGGCTTACCTGGTGAAAATATAGAAGACTTAAGAAATACTTTAGGTCAAATCAAGAAATTAGACCCAAATAACCTGACCCTTCACACCTTGTCTATCAAAAGAGGATCAAGAATACATAAGGACAGGGATGCTTATATGGATAAGGGACTTGAAATAGAGGATATGCTAGAAGAGGTATTTGTTTATGGAAAGGAGATGGGTTTAGAGCCGTATTATTTGTATAGGCAAAAACAAATCTTAGGAAATTTGGAAAACATAGGTTTTTCTAAGAAGAATAAAGAGTCTATATATAATATTGCTATGATGGAGGAGAAGGAAACTATTATTGCAGCAGGCTTGGGTGGTGTATCTAAAATCTTCTATCCAAATGAAAATAGGATAGAAAGAATTCCAAACTTCAAAAGTCTTAGGGATTATGTTGAAAGGATTGATGAGCTTATCTTAAGGAAACAAAAATATATATAAATTAATTTTAAAAGAAAGGATGACAATGGTATGAATTATTCAGAATTAAGCTTAAAAATGCACGAAGACAACAAGGGGAAAATTGAGGTGATATCAAAGGTTAAGGTTAATACTAGAGATGATTTGAGTACTGCTTATACTCCTGGGGTAGCAGAACCTTGTAGAAAGATACATGCAAACAAAGAAGATATTTATAAGTATACTGCAAAAGGAAATCTAATAGCTGTAGTTACAAATGGTACTGCTGTTTTGGGGCTAGGCGATATAGGACCTGAGGCTGCTTTACCAGTTATGGAGGGAAAGTCTATTCTGTTTAAGGAGTTTGGAGATGTAGATGCAGTCCCTATTTGCTTAAGTACTAAGGATGTAGACGAAGTCGTGGAAACTGTTGTAAGAATGGCTCCAACTTTTGGAGGTATAAATTTAGAAGACATATCTGCACCCAAGTGTTTTGAAATTGAAAGAAAACTGAAGGAACAATTGGATATACCTATTTTCCATGATGACCAACATGGTACTGCTGTTGTTGTAAGTGCGGGTTTGATAAATGCTCTTAAATTAGTTAATAAAAAAATGGAAGATATAAAGGTTGTTGTCAATGGTAGTGGAGCAGCTGGTGGGGCAATTGTAAGGATGCTTTTAGGTATGGGTGTAAAAAATGCTATAATGTGTGATAGTAAGGGTATAGTTTATAAGGGTTCACCAAATAATAATTGGTACAAAGAAGAACTTGCAGAAATTACAAATCTAGATGACCAAAGGGGAACACTTAAGGATGCTATTGTTGGAGCTGATGTGTTTATTGGGGTATCAGTAGCCAATGCCTTAAAACCTGAGATGGTTAAATCTATGAATAAGGATTCTATTATATTTGCTATGGCTAACCCAACTCCAGAAATATACCCAGATATGGCTAAAGAAGCAGGCGCTAGGGTGGTAGGAACTGGTAGGTCTGACTTCGCTAACCAAATCAATAATGTATCTGCTTTTCCTGGAATTTTTAGAGGCGCATTAGATGCTAGGGCTAGGGATATAAATACAGATATGAATATTGCTGCAGCTTATGCAATAGCAAATATGATTAAGGAAGATGAACTAAATGAAGATTTTGTAATACCAGATGCACTTAACAAAGATGTGGCAGAAGCTGTGGCTAAAGCTGTTAAACAAGCTGCTATAGATTCAGGGCTTGCAAGAATCTAAAATATAGTTATAATAGTATTAATAGATTAGTAAAGGCTATGAGAAGGAAGAAGTTAAATCACTTATTTATAGAGAGTTGGGGATGGTGGAAACCCAATAATAATATTTTTCTAGGACACCTTGAAGCTAACATTTGAAAGATTGTTCGCAGAAATGCGTTAAAATTCCAAGTGAGGATTACCTAATTAGGGTGGTACCGCGAGAAGACCTCTCGTCCCTGAACATCAGAGACGGGAGGTTATTATTTTAAGGAGGGCACTATAATGGATACTATGGGAAAATTAAGAAGGAGTCATATGTGTGGCAAGCTTAGGATTAGTGATGAAGGTAAAGAGGTAGTCTTAATGGGGTGGGTACAAAAAGAAAGAAACTTAGGCTCTATTATCTTTATAGATCTAAGAGATACTACAGGGATATCACAGATTGTTTTTGATGATACTATATCTGAAGATGTTTTCAAAAAAGCTGAAGGTATAAAATCTGAGTATGTAATAGGTGTTCGTGGGCTTGTAAGAAAAAGACAGTCTGCTAACCCTGAATTAGCTAGTGGCCAGGTTGAGGTGTTGGCCAAAGAATTGAAAATTTTAGATGGCGCCAATACTCCCCCTATCTATATCAGGGATGAGGATAATGTATCAGAAAGTATGAGGTTAAAATATAGGTATTTGGACTTACGAAAACCTTTCATGCAGGAAAATTTAAAACTTAGAGCAAGAGCAGCTAAGGTTGTAAGGGATTTTTTCTACGATAATGATTTTGTTGAGATAGAAACTCCTATGCTTACTAAACCCACACCTGAAGGTGCAAGAGATTATCTAGTACCAAGCAGGGTAAATCCAGGTGAATTTTATGCTCTGCCCCAATCTCCACAACTTATGAAACAACTTTTAATGATTTCTGGCATGGATAGATACTATCAAATTGCAAGGTGTTTTAGAGATGAAGATTTAAGGGCTAATAGGCAGCCAGAATTTACTCAAATTGATATAGAAATGTCCTTTGTTGATGTAGAAGATATAATAAGCATGAATGAAAAATTTCTTTATAAACTATTTAAGGACCTAAAAGGTGTTGAAATTCAGTTGCCTATAAAACGATTAGCCTATAAGGAAGCTATGGAAAAATATGGACTGGATAAACCTGATTTAAGGTTTGGTTTTGAATTAGTAGATATTTCAGATGAAGTTAGGAAAAGTGAATTTAAGGTATTTTCCTCCACAATTGAAAACGGGGGTTCTGTTAAAGGTATTAATATAAAAGGATATGGAAATGATTTTACTAGAAAAGATATAAGTTCATTGGAAGACTTTGCTAAGCTATATGGAGCTAAGGGTTTGGCTTGGATAAAAGTAACAGAAGAGGGTATAAGTTCACCAATAGCCAAGTTTCTAAATGAAATTGAACTAGAAGGAGTTATTTCTAAGATGGATGGGGAAGAAGGGGATTTACTGGTCTTTGTAGCAGACAAAACAGAGACCGTATATGATGCCTTAGGAAACTTAAGAAATGAAATTGCCAAAAGACTTAACCTATTGGATGATGAAGAACTAAATTTAGTATGGATAACTGAATTCCCTTTATTTGAGTATGATGATGAAGAAAAAAGATTTGTTGCTAAACATCATCCTTTTACTTCACCTATGGAAGAGGATTTGCACCTACTAGAAACTAAGCCTGAGGCTGTAAGGGCAAAAGCCTATGATATTGTAATTAATGGAGACGAAATGGGCGGGGGAAGTATAAGAATAAGTAACTCTGACTTACAAAGTCGTATGTTTAAGGCTCTAGGTTTTTCAGATGAGGAAGCTAAGGAAAAGTTTGGTTTTCTACTAGAAGCTTTCAAGTATGGAGCCCCACCGCATGGTGGAATAGCATTTGGATTTGATAGGCTGATTATGCTATTGACTAAGTCTAGCAATATTAGGGATGTAATTGCTTTCCCTAAAACCCAATCTGCAACCTGCTTGCTAACCAATGCACCTACCAAGGTCTCAGATAAACAATTGAGTGAAGTTCATATAAGGGTAGAAGATTAGAAAGATGAATAACATGTTTATTAGGACTGAGGCCTTAATAGGGAAGGAAGGCCTTGAGAAGCTTAAGGAATCAACTGTTGCTGTGTTTGGGGTTGGTGGGGTAGGTTCATATGCTGCTGAAGCATTGGTAAGATGTGGATTAGGCAAGATATTTTTGATAGATTATGATATAATAGATATATCTAATATTAACAGGCAAATTCATGCAAATACTAGGACAATTGGTAAATCAAAAGTCCAGGTTATGAAGGACAGGTTATTAGATATTAATCCAGATTTGGATATAAGTATATATATGGAGAAGTATAATGATGCTACTAGAGAAGATTTATTAAAACCTAGCTATGACTATATAGTGGATGCCATAGATATGGTTTCTGCCAAACTTGACCTGATTGTAAGTGCTAAGGCTAAATCTATTCCTATTATTAGTTCAATGGGTGCAGGCAATAAACTGTCACCAACCCTGTTGAAGGTTGGAGATATATATGAAACAAATGTATGCCCATTGGCAAGGGTAATGAGAAGGGAATTGCGAAGAAGGGGTATAAAAGAATTAAAGGTAGTATGGTCTGATGAAGCCCCTATTGCACCTAAAATCCAAGTAGATATAAATAAGCAATCATCACCAGGAAGTGTTTCTTTTGTTCCTTCTGTCGTAGGTTTAATAATTGCTTCTGAGCTAGTAAAAGATTTAATTAGTTAGGAGGTTGAGTCATGGAGCAAGTAGGTTTTGTAAAAAAAGTTATAGGAGATAAAATAGAGTTAGAGGTTAGAAGAGTTTCTGGCTGTGGTAGTGGATGCAATAGCTGTAGTAGTAGCTGTGAGGTAGCACCACACAATATAATTTTGCCCAATAAGTTAAATGCTAAGGTGGGTGACTTTGTAGAGGTTAAGGGAGAAGTTGGAAACATCCTTAAATATACCTTTATTGTATATATGATTCCTTTTGCTGCAGTGATATTGGGTATAATTCTTGGTAATTCTTACTTTAAAAATAATGGATATTCTGCCTACGAGTTGTTGAGTTTTCTTACAGGTATTATCTTTTTAGCATTATCCTATTTTATAATCAAAATAATAGATAATAGAATTTCTAAGAAAAATGAATCCGTTATTTCTGCTGTACGGATTTTATAGGGGGTAGTATATTGCAAGATAAGTCTGCTGTAATAACAAGGTTAAGAAGGATAGAAGGTCAAATCAAAGGTATACAGAAGATGGTTGAAGAGGATAAATTCTGCGGGGATATATTAATCCAGATTGCTGCAGCAAGATCAGCCTTAAATAATGCTGGAGGACTAATTTTAGAGAACTATATGAAGGTGTGCCTAA
>CAZFIO010000030.1:0-15690 GCA_964519585.1 uncultured Tissierellaceae bacterium | reverse complement strand
CTAAGGGGAAACTAGATACTTATGACATCTTTATTGACCTCTCAAGGCACGTTGAAGTCGTAACCCTACTTACAAGGAGTGAAACGAGTTGTAAATAGAGGTACGTCTCATGTCAGGAATGTCCAAGAAGACGAGCGATAGAGAAGGCTGATTGGGTACATTCTACGGCGGAAGCAGCAATTCTGATGACATATTGTGGTTCAGGAGAGAAAAAATAGATTTTGAACACAACATGTAGTGGTATGAGGCCGAAAATTGGGTCGAAAATCAGTGAAAAAACACCCTTTTTTGCCCCATTGAAGCCCTAACCCTATTTATTTCATAAATAGGGTTAGGGCTTCAATGATTATGGTTCCAATTTTTCAGCCAAAGAGAAGTGGTATAGTCATCAATAATTATTGCCAAGGAGGTGCTAAAGATTGTAGCTTCAATGTTATTAATATAAACAATAGGTGGAATAAATGTGTATACAGTGGTTCAGATTTGAAAACTAATGTGGATAAATTTAGTTATAAAGACTTGGTAAGGGAATACTTTGGGAAAATAAATAACTATTATTTTAAGGAAAGACTTAAAATCAACTTGATATTATTCCGATGTAGGTATAAAATTATCATGAGGTGATATTTGTGGGTTATATAAGTATAAAAGAAGCAAGTGAAAAATGGGGAATAAGCGATAGTAGAATACGACTATTATGTCGTGAAGGTAGAATAGAAGGAGCTATAAAAATAGGGAGAAATTGGGCAATCCCTTTCGATGCAGTAAAACCAATTGACGGAAGAGAAACTATTAAAAAAGAATACCTTGGTTTAGAATATGATTTTAATATTATAGATTCTCTAAAAAAAGAGATTGATAAGTATCGACCATTTTCAAAACAGCTTGTAGATTCACTTCATGAAAAATTAGTTGTAGAATGGACATATAACAGTAACGCAATTGAAGGAAACACTTTGACAATGTCTGAAACAAAAGTTGTACTTGAAGGGATTACTGTTGGTGGTAAAACTATGGTTGAACATTTAGAGACTATCAATCACCGTGATGCTATTTTATTTATAGAGGATTTAGCTTCTAACAAAGAGGAAATTTCAGAATGGAATATAAGAAATATTCATTCTTTAATACTAAAGGAAATAGACAATAAAAATGCTGGAAGATACAGGACAGAAAATGTAGTAATTAGTGGCGCAAAACATATCCCACCCAAGCATTATGAAATAACTGATTTAATGCAAGAGCTTATCGAGGAATACGACAATAGTTGGGAAGCTTATCACCCAGTGGTTAGGGCAACATTACTACATGGTGAATTTGTGAAAATCCACCCGTTTACTGATGGCAATGGTAGAACTGCGAGACTCCTATTAAACTTTGAATTAATGAGGAGTGGATACACCCCAATAATTATTAAAAATAAAGATAGAGCAAAATACTATGAAGTATTGGATATTGCACACACAACAATGAATTATAAACCTTTCATAAAACTAGTATCAGAGCTTGTTGTAGAGTCTGAAAGACTTTGGATATCCGTATTAGATTAATAATAAAATAATAAGATCCATTAAGGGGATAGCATATCCTTACTACATCATTATTGTACTCTCAAGGCACGTGGAAGTGATCGTTAAGACTGAAAAGCTATAAAACTCAGTTATATCAATGGTTTGATATGATATAAGGCATTGAATGGACAGATGACATTCAATGCTTTTCTTGTACTTGGGAATATATCCATTAAAGAAAGGTAAATGGGTAAAGCTTAGGTCAGTCAAGACCAAGTAAATTTTGCCCTCTTTTAAGTTCAAAAATAGAAAGAGGGGATGAGAGCAATGTCAAAACTATTTATGGATGTAAAACAAGTTTGACATTTATAGGAGGTAATAGGATGAGAAAAATGGATGAAATGGAATTAAAAATATCTGGAAAGTCTATCAAGATTACATGGTTTATTACTGTAATAGCATTGCTTGTCATTGGATTTATTCAAAAGTATAGGGTTGGAGGAGGTAATATTTTTCTAGTCATTGCTACTTCATCGGTGGTATTAAGTATGGTTGTAGAACGTTATTACTTATCAAAGGTTAATGAAAATAATAGTTTTATGAAGTTTATCGGACTTATAGCTATATTGATAGCTATTATTATATTAGCAGCTTGGTGGTTGAGTAACTAATGAGAAATAATATTAAAGAATTACGGAAAAATAAAAAGATATCTCAGGCAGAATTAGCTGATTTATGTAAAGTTACTAGGCAAACTATTAATGCAATTGAGAATGATAAATATGATCCATCATTACAGTTAGCCTTTGACTTAGCAAAACATCTGAATACAACAGTTGATAAGCTATTTATAAATGGGTAAATAAAAACTAGATAAAATGCTTATAGGGAATACTTGTATGATATAATTAATATAAAGATTAACTTATAATTCGGGGGTATGGGTATGGGTAAATTCAATAATATGCTTATGGATAGAGATAAATTGCTTCAAATATTTGATTATCTTAATGAAAGATTAAAAGAGAATCAATTACAACTTGAATTAACTATTTATGGTGGCACAGTCATGACAATGGTTTATGATAATAGACCAGCTACTAGAGATATTGATTGTGTGTTCAGTAATGTTAATCAAAACCTATTAGAGAATATACTTGAAATGACTAAATTCACATTTAATCTGCCAAAAAACTGGATAAATGAAGAGATAAAAGAACCCCTAAAGTCGATAATCAAGGAAGATAAAGAAACTTATAAGTTATACTCAAATCTTAAAATACTAAAACCTAAAGCTGAACAGCTATTGGCAATGAAAGTACTAGCTGCAAGACCAGAACCGGCAAAGGATTTTATAGATGCTTTTATATTATGTAGAGATTTAAATATTAGGACAAAAGAAGAATTACTAAGCGTGGTAGAGAAATATTTACCTTTGTCATTAATCGGAGAAAGACAGATCAGATTTATAAAATATCTAGGAGAGGATTTAGGTTATGATTGGGAATAAATATATAAAAAAGTTATTTAATTACCCAGATGAGGATACAAGTATAAATGAATTACTAGAATTGTTAAAATATAAAGATTTAAACTTTATAGATAGTCTAAAAAAGGAAGATATAAATTTAGATTTATGCACTAATGATGAAATAATATATTTAACAAAGGTATCCAGTTTAATTGATTATTATTTTCAAATACATGAACTTGAAATTCCTAAATGGATAAGGGATAAGAGATTACAATTTAACAAGCCCTATTACCATTCCAAAAGAATAAATGACTTTGAGAGACTTAAATTACAAATTGAAAGTCCTTCACCATTTAGAAGGAGAAATATTTATTTTGAATTAGATTCAATTACAAGAGTTTAGATGTTATAGATTAAAAGTCAGAGGTTTTTTATATCGTGTTTATTTTTATTAAAATTGTGCTTTTTGTTACAAAATTTACTGTAATATTATCACTAGAAATAATGTATGTGCTAACGAAATTCTTCTAAATTATAGTAGTGATAAAATAGTAAATACGCAAAACCGAATTATTTATGAGTTTTTGAATTTATAATGGGTTTTATGTGAGTTTTTCACAGTAGCGATTATGACAAATTCCGGTAGAGGATGGGATGAAAATTTCCTGCATCTAGATTAGATTTTTTTAAATTAAACAGAAAGTATATCAAGGGCAAAGTTTAGGTCGGTCAAGACCAAATAAACTTTGCCCTTTTTTATGTCCAAAGACAGAAAAAGTTAGAGATTAATGTCATCTTATTTTAGTAAAAGATAATATTTTTAAAAAAAATGTTTTTTATTAGGGTAGGATGCCGACGTAAAAACACTATTGACATTTTGTGAATATATGTGTATTGTATATAGCATAAGAATTTTATGAAGAAAGGTGAAATTATGCATAGATTTGGTAGAATAATTGAATTGTCACTTCTTACATTACTAAGAAAAGATGATGGTTATGGTTATAAGTTAGCAAATGATTTGATTATGTATAACTTAATTGATAAAAGTGTAAACATTGGCCTTATATACAGAGCCTTGAGAAATCTTGAAAGTAAAGGACTTATTGATTCATACTGGGAAGATAGCAATGATGGTCCAAACAAAAGGATTTATCGTATAAATGAAAAAGGAGTTACCGAAACAAATCATATGCTGGAATTATTAAAGGAGCGTCGTAAACATATTGACACTATAATAAATTTAAATTCAAATCTGGAGGATTAGTATTATGCAAAACAAAATACTTTACTTAATTACAATTATTCTTTTAGTAATATCTTTTTATAAAGATAAAAATAAAACCATGATATCTCTAAAAAAAGGCTGGAAGTCTTTTGCAAATATCCTTCCACCAATGCTAGGTATCATTACTACAGTGGGGATTATTATTGCTTTTCTAAATCCCGAAACAATAGGAAGGTTTATTGGAGATTCTTCCGGACTTTTAGGGATATTATTAGCTGCAACTGTTGGCGCTGTAACTTTAATTCCGGGATTTATTGCCTTCCCAACAGCTGCAATATTACTCCAAAATGGTGCAGGATATATGCAATTGGGTGCATTTATTTCATCTTTAATGATGGTAGGGGTAATTACGATGCCTATTGAAATCAAGTTTTTTGGGAAGAAAACAACAATACTAAGAAACCTCTTTGCGTTTATTTTCTCGTTTATTGTAGCATTTATTATTGGAAAGGTAGTTGGTTAATATGGAAAATTTAAAAAAGTTTAGAACCTTTATAATAGCCTCAATTATTATTCTTGTAACTTATATATTCAGTAAAGAAATGGGTTTAAAAGCAATAGATACTGTATGGATGAGCTTTAAGGAAATGATAATAATTCTTCCTCCAATATTTGTTCTTATGGGACTTCTTGATGAATGGGTGCCAAAGGATGTAATGAGTAAATATATGGGTGAAGGCTCAGGATTGAAAGGAGTATTGATTTCAATATTCATTGGTTCTGCAGCTGCAGGTCCTTTATATGGAGCTTTTCCAGTGGCTGCAGTGTTTATGAAAAAAGGGGTTAAGCTTACAAATATCTTTATATTTATAGGAGCATGGTCAACTACGAAAATTCCTATGTTTTTGTTTGAACTTTCATCAATGGGTTCGAAATTTGCCATAACCAGATTAATAATTAGTATTCCAGGTATATTCATTATCTCTTATCTACTTAATCACTTACTTAATGAAAAGGATAAGGAAGAAATTTACAAACTAGCAAGTAATATGTGATTTCCTTAGGGGAAATAAAAAAGACTTTTCAAAAAAGAAGCTGGCAAAGCATACTAGAAAATGTTTAAAAGTATGTAGAGACCAAACTATAAACTTAAAGATAAGAAAAAAGGATTATTCTATTTTTAAATTGAATAATCCTTTTCATTTTCCAAAGTTGTTTACTGAAATAGTCCTTATATTTCACTTACAAGAGAAGGGGTTGTAACAATGCTTGTGAAATCTAGGGGATAGCTTTGCTGTCCCACTTTACAAGCCCATATAGGCCTTATGTCAATCGTAATCCAGCTAAATTTTCTTACTATTAAATTTTATCCTTCTAGCGTATCTGGCTCAATATGAATAGTTACAATAGAATTTTCACCAAGCAAATTCCTGATTTTATTTTCAATATCAACAGATATCTGGTGAGCATCCTTGATATTTAGGTTTTTGTTCACTAATATATGACTTTCAATTACAGCCTTGGTCCCTACCCTTCTGGTTCTTAACTGGTGGTAATCTTTAACACCATGGGATTTATTAAAAATTGTTTTTATCTGGCTCCTTTCCTCACTATCTAAAGACTTTTCTAAAAGTTCATTTATTGATGGCATAAAGATATCAAAGGATACTTTAAAGATGAATAAGCTGACAATTATTGAGGCAATTGGATCTAGTATTGTCCATCGCTGGCCTAAGATTATTGAACCACCTATTCCAACCATAGTGCCAATTGATGAAAGTGCATCAGATCTATGGTGCCATGCATTGGCAATAAAAGAAGGACTATCTATCTGTTTACCAGCAGCCACAGTATACCTATATAATAATTCTTTGGAGATGATTGATATTATAGCAGTAATCAAGGCAATTAATCTAGGCTTGGCTAGATTACCTCCCTTGATTACTGTCAAAATGTTGACAATGCCAGATCTTAGAATTTGATAACCGACAATGGCTAAAGCAACACTAATTATTACAGTAGCCAAGGTTTCATATTTATCATGCCCATAATTGTGGCATTCATCTTCAGGTTTAGATCTTAGTTTAAAACCAACTAATACTACAATATCGGTCAAGAAATCAGATAAAGAATGAACCGCATCAGCTATCATTGCACCACTTTTTCCAACAAAGCCAGCAACTAGCTTAAATATAGTTAATAGAGCATTAACAAAAAACCCAATTAAGGTAACTTTTCTTGCTTGATTAGATTGAATTAATTCCTTGTTCATTTTGGTCACCCCTTAAGGATAGTATATTATATATATATAGCAAAGGTTATTATATAATATTAAAAAAACCTGTAAGACTAAAAAACTTAGTCCCATGGAATGCTTTATTAAGGCAATAAATGAGTTTGATAAAACCTATCAGCAGGCACTAGTCTAGAAAAAATGGCAGTGGATGTTCTAATAACTGCGCCAGTTGTTTGGTTGCCCTAGCAGATAAGTTTTATTTTTTAATGGTGAATATAATATCCTAATTATGTATAATAAAATAGAATAGACTATGGGCTAGTCTAGAAGTAGATATAGCCCCAGGAATAATATTCGTATATGAAGAATGAGAATATTAATGGATGGGAGTTGTAATAGTGAGAAAGATAATGATAGCATTAGGTGGCAATGCTCTAGGGAACAGCCCCAAGGAACAATTGGAATTGGTTAAGGAAACTGCTAAGCCTATAGTAGACCTAATAGAGGAAGGCTATACAGTAGTATTGGCCCATGGAAATGGCCCCCAAATAGGTATGATTAACTCTGCCTTTGAGATTGCGTCAAATATTGATGAAAAGACACCTGAGATGCCTTTTGCAGAATGTGGTGCTATGAGTCAGGGATATATAGGATATCATCTTCAAAATGCTATATCATTTGAGTTAAGAAATAGAAATATTGAAAAATCTGTAGTGTCTTTAGTTACTCAAGTTGTAGTAGATGAAAATGATATAGCCTTCAAAAACCCATCCAAACCCATAGGGGGCTTTTATACCAGGGAGGAGGCTGAGGAGCTAAAGGAGAAAAAAGGATATGAGATGATAGAAGACTCAGGAAGGGGATACAGGAGGGTAGTAGCTTCACCAAAACCTATAGATATTGTTGAAAAGCACATTATTAATGATATTGTAAATAGTGGACATATAGCAATAGCAGTAGGGGGTGGAGGAATTCCAACTATAAGAAGAGGTAATGCCTTGGTTGGTATTCCCGCTGTTATTGATAAGGATCTGGCAAGCCAAAAGTTAGCTGATCTTCTTGATTGTGACACCCTATTTATTTTAACAGCAGTTGAAAAAGTTGCAGTTAATTTTGGAAAACCTAACCAAATAAATCTGGATGGAATCTCAGTTAATGAAGCATTGAAATATATAGAAGAAGGACAATTTGCCCCAGGCAGTATGTTACCAAAAATAGAGGCGGCTATTGACTTTGTACAATCAAAAGATGGTAGAGTGGCAATTATTTCATCCCTGGAAAATGCTAAAGGGGCAATAGCAGGTGAAAGTGGAACCACAATAAGTAAATATGGATGAAATGGAGTTAAAAATATCAGCTAAGGCTATTAAAATCACCTGGTTCATTACCCTAATAGTTTTGTTTATTATAGGATTTATTCAAAGGTTAACGAAAATCGCAGCTTTGTTAAATTTATCGGACTTGTGGCCATATTAACGGTTATTATCCTAATAATAGTCTGGTGGTTGACTAGCTAATGAAAAATACGATCCATCACTACAGTTAGCCTTTGATTTAGCAAAGCATTTGAATACAACAGTTGATAGCTTGTTTATAAGTGAGTAGATATATCTAATGAGATGAACAAGTTATGGTTAGCCAGGGATCATTATAATAAATGGTGGACAATTGAAAGTGGGTTTTTAAAGAAAAAAAATAGATATAGAGTCTACAAGGCTCTACATCCATTTTTTTATAAAGATAATGGTATCAGACAAAAATTCAGACAAAGTTCAGATGGAAAACAAACAGATATGCAGACTATAAGGCATGGATTAGACTAGGATGATTTGAGTGTCAATATAAGAAGATCTATATTGACAATATATAGATAATCATCTATATTACTATATATAGACAACTATCTATATAAGGAGGAAAAATGATAAACTATATTGAACATGCAAAAATATTTAAGGCCTTATCTGATGATAATAGACTAAAGATAATTGATATTTTGTCCTGTGGTGAGCGATGTGCCTGTGATATTCTAGAACATTTTGAACTTACCCAGCCTACACTTTCCCACCATATGAAGGTTTTGGCAGACTTAGATCTAGTTAAAACTAGGAAAGAGGGACTTTGGAATCACTATTCACTAAATATGGATAAGTATGATGAAATTTTAAAATTCCTCTACCATATATTCCATGAAGGTGAGGACTGTATATGTAGAATTATAGATAAGGCTAAACCTTTGGAGATAAAAGCTTAAAATTCCTCTACCATATATTCTATACAATGTAGCTGCACCAGCAGGAATGATAGGGGCATCAAATTTCTTTGAACTAGCAGTTGCAGTTGCAATATCCTCATTTGGACTTGATTCAGGAGCTACACTTGCAACTGTAGTAGGGGTATTGGTTGAGGTACCTGCAATGTAGTATGTCCAGTACTTGCAAATGCTCATAATGATGATTGGGGATTAGATGGTCCAACAGGCGGTCCTACAGAAGACTATAGAGTGACTAGAGATCTTATAAAGGAAAAGGTAGAAAAGTTAATAGAAAAATAAAATTGGAAACCAATTAATAAGAAAAGACTATAAGGAAAGAGGGATATAGATGTTAGGCAAAACAAAGCTATATTTACTTACAGGATTTTTGGGGGCAGGAAAAACCACCTTCTTGACAAATGTGTTAAATGATTTAGAGAATAAGAAGGTTTCAGTAATAATGAATGAGTTTGGCAAGATAGGTATAGATGGGGCTATAATTAAAAAAGAAGGAATGGAATTAGTAGAGTTAAACAAGGGGTCAATTTTTTGCTCCTGCTTACAACTTTCCTTTGTATCTGCCTTGGTGGAAATGTCAGATAGAAATATGGAATATGTTTTTGTTGAAAGTTCAGGACTAGCAGACCCATCCAATATAAATGAATTTTTAGAAGCAGTTCAAGTAGTAAAGGGAGATGTATACCATTATAGTGGGGCAATCTGTATTGTAGATGGGGTTAATTTTCTAGAACAAATAGAAGATATTGAAACAGTAGAAAGACAGCTAAGGTTCTCCCATCTAGTAGTCATATCCAAGGTAGATCTAATAGAGGATGAAAAGTTGCTAAAAATTAAAGAAAAGATCAGGGAAATTAACCAGAAGGCCCATGTGGTTGAATCAAGAATGGGAGAAATTGACTACGACTTCCTAGATAAGGACCTGATGGTAAATGATTGGGGAGGCAAAGAAGATACTACAAATACTCCTGAAAATAGGCCAAAAACTTTGACTCTTAGTTTTGATGGGGAATTGCCTAAGGAAAAACTTAACCTCTTTCTAGACGAAATAAAAAAAGATGCCTATAGAATAAAGGGATTTTTTAGGCTTGATGATGGGTGGAAACAGGTAGATGTGGTTAATAAAACAATAGATTATAGGTCTACTGACAAGGGTGTAGATACATCTGAACTAGTAATAATATCAAAAATAGGACCCCATATAATCAGACCCATCTTTAAGGCTTGGGAAGAAATAGTGGGGGAAGAAATGAAGTTAAGGTAGGTTTTGCTTAGTATAGGAGGCAGAAAGATGAATATATTTACTTGGCTAAATGCACAGGTTTTAAAAATGAAATGGCTATGGGACTTAGTAGAATTATTGGTTGAAAAGGTATTTAAATTATCTATGGACACCAGGATAGGTGAAAGCATCCACTTCTTTATATACGATGTAATAAAAATATTTATACTTCTATCAGTGATGATATTTTTCATATCCTATATACAATCTTATTTTCCACCTGAAAGAACCAAGAAACTTTTAGGCGGTATTAAAGGAATAAAGGGGAATATACTAGGGGCCCTTTTGGGAATTTTAACTCCTTTTTGCTCCTGTTCTTCTATCCCTATTTTTATAGGATTTGTATCGGCAGGACTGCCCTTGGGGGCAACCTTTTCTTTCTTAATATCTTCACCTATGGTAGACTTGGCAGCATTTCTCCTACTTATGTCTACCTTCGGGGCAAAAATCGGAATAATATATGTAGCTACAGGGGTAATTGTTGCAATAATTGGTGGTCTTATTATAGAAATGCTGGATATGAAAAAACATGTAGAATCCTATGTGTGGGGAGTAGAGGCCAGTGAAGTAGAAGTTGAAGAGATGTCCTCTAGGGATAGAGTAAACTTTGCCAAGGATCAGGTAAAGGATATCTTTTCCAGGGTATGGATTTACATTCTTATAGGGGTTGGGATTGGTGCAGGAATACACAACTGGCTTCCTCAATCTATCATAGAAAAAACCTTGGGAAGTGGAAATCCCTTTTCTGTTCTTATAGCTACCTTTATTGGAATTCCCATATATGCAGATATTTTTGGAACCATACCTATAGCAGAGGCTCTTGTAGCCAAGGGAGTAGGAATAGGTACAGTTATTGCTTTTATGATGGGGGTAACCACCATGTCCATACCATCCCTTGTAATGTTGAGTAAGGTTGTTAAACCTAAATTATTAGCCACCTTTATTGCTATAGCAGCAATAGGTATAATAATAGTAGGATATGGTCTAAACTTTATTTCATTTCTATTTATATAAGGAGGATTATCATGGTAATAAAAATATTGGGAGCAGGATGCTCTAAATGTGAGAAGTTAGAAAAGAATTTAAGGAAGGTTTTGACGGACTCAGACCTTGATGCCAGGCTAGAAAATGTGGAAGAATTAAAGGAGATTGTTCGTTACGGAGTTATGACCACACCAGCCCTAGTAGTAGATGAAAAGCTAGTATCAGTTGGCAAGGTATTATCAGTAAAGGAATTAAACCAAATACTAAATATATAAAATTCAGGTAAAATCACATCTTAGCCAGATAAGAAGTTTCCTCAAGATATTTCATATAGACTAAACTAGTTACTTGATAGAGCGAAGTTTAGGTCAGTCAAGACTAAAAGACTTCGCTTTTTATCTTCAAGAACAAAAATAAGTGGTTGGGCACAATAACATCTATATAGAACTAGAAGATTAATATTGATAATCCTAGCCTGGCTGATACAGGCCTATTTTTATTGAGACTCTTTAAAAAGTAGTCTTTTATGGGTAAAATCAATTAGGCCAGCCCCAATTGGAGCCGTAATTAAGATAGAAAGTACAGCCACTGTCAAGATAGTGTCTCCATTAGAAAGGCCCATGGCTAGGGGTAGTCCACCAATCGCTGCTTGGACTGTGGCTTTAGGCATATATGATATGGCTGTAAATATACGTTCCTTAGGATTTAAGTTTGTATTAAATAAGGATATAATAATACCCAACATACGAAACAGTATAACATAAGCAAGTAAAATTATAGTCATCAATCCTGCATTAAAGGCATAAGAAATATTTACTGTAGCACCAACCAAAACAAAAAGCCATACCTCAGCTGCTACCCAATCAACCGATGCTCCAGCCATAATCATTTGGGGGATACTTTTATTGGTTCCATAGCCCTGCTCCATTAAATAAAGCATTTTAGGAACAACCACTGCAGGTGAAACTGCTGCAATTACAGTGCCCAAAATGGCAGACTCCAAAAGTGTTAACCCTAAAAATCTAGGTGCAAATATAATAGTAGCAAAAATTTCAAAACAAGCAGGTAGAAAGCACATAAGTATAGCAGGCCGGCCTACCTGTTTTAAATCTTTTAAGTCCAAATTTAGACCAGCCCTAGTTAAGATGATAATTAAGGCTATCTGACCTAGTTCAGTTGAAATGTTTAGGATACTTTTGTCTAATAAGTTCAGAAGATAAGGGCAAGACTTGTCAACATCCCCTCCACCTACCTTTCTGGGACAATTACAACAAGACAAGATGAGTATTTAACCCCATATGTTGTTACGGAGCCAATAATACGAGACCAGCCTCTTTTAGTAGATTTAGTCATGACAATAGCATCAATATTTTTTTCCATGGCATATAGTAGAATCTCTTCTCCAGCCTGCCCATACTCAGCATGTGAGCGGATATTGTCCAAGTCCTCACGAACAATAAGTAAGGTAATTTCCACATCATTTGGTGAGTAACGTGATTTAACCAATTCTATGGAGTTTAGACTTCTTTCGCTTCCATCTATAGCTAGTAATAATTTTCTCATATTTTCATTCTCCTCTATCAAAAATATTCTTTAAATACAAAAAACTGATGATTTCTGCAAAAAAATTTTGCAGAAGTCATCAGCTATAAAAGCCGTTTAGGTCTTACCAAGGGAGAACTTCATTCCCAATAATTATTATACTATATTAAGAAAATATTAGCAATATTTTGTATCCCAGAATTAGCCAACCTATGTAAAGTCACAGGACAAACCATAAATACCATGGAAAATGATATTTGATAGAAAGGTTTGTTTTTTATTATCACATTTTTATATTCCTTAAGACTAGTGATAGGAATATCTATAAATAGGAATAAGGTTAAAGAAACTCAAGGAACCATAACCTATATTGAACCAGCCATGTCTCCAGGATTGCCGCATATAAATGCTAAATTAGCTAGATTTGAATATTTTGTTGATGGGAAAAGATACACTTCAAAAAATAGCATAAAGATGCCCCTAGCTGTAAATATAGGGGATGTAAAAATAGTAAATTATTATATAGATAATCCAAACATCCTATACACAATAAATATGAACCACTTTTATATAGCAGCAACAGTTTCAATAATATGTTTACTATTGGCAATTTTTATATAAAATAGGTGAATAGCAGAGAACTTTAATCCATGTATATGCTTATGGTCTCTTCTGGATTTATGTTTTGCTTCTTATGAAGTTCTTCCATAAAGAGAAACATATGGTTTGTTTATAGTCTCTTCATATTTAAAAAAGATTCTTTATAGACCAACAATATAATTATAGAAAAGAATAATATGCTAGTTACTAAAACAAAACAAAAATCTCTAATAATATGATGGGTGTTACCACTAGATCCAAATAAGGACCCTAAAATATAGGAGAATGCAAATATTATTACAATTTTTAGTATTCGTCTTATTTTTCTAGCTCTTTTGAGCAATAGATATAAAAATACTCCTATAATAAATAGAAAAGTCATGATTAAAAGATAGTAGTTCATAGCAAGCCTTGGAAGGGTAAGCCGACCTTTATGAGGGACTTTTCCATATATTAATTTATCTAATTCATTGGTCTGATTTATATAATATACTGTGGTAGGATTTTCATTATCAATATTTACAAGAGTGTTTTTTGCTTCACCCTTGTTAAAAGGTCTACTTATATTTGTTTTCCAGGCCATTATGTCATGATTTGGTCCATAGGATTCTATACTATAATTAGATACTATGGGGTTAAACTTAATAAAGAGCTTTCCATCTTCTAGCTTAGTTGATTCAATAGCTTCCATATATGACAATGGTATGGGTTTAGTAGCTATATTGAGGGCAATAACTAATGACAAGAATAAAATAAGGGCAGATAAAAGCCCTATATAAATATTCTTATTTTTAAGCTTTCTCCTAATACTTTTTAAAGGAAGAGTTTCTGGCTTACTTATAGATTTATAACTTATTTTTGCTTCCCCTAATCTCATGTATTCCTCATTACATTTTGAACAAGCCTGGACATGCTCATTTACGAGTTTTACTGTATCCTCACTAGCTAGGCCTTCTACAACTAATGGCAGCATATCTTCAATAGTATTACAGGATAATTTCATAGCTTTTCCTCCAATTCTTTTTGTATCTTCTTTCTAGCCCTATGATAAATGACACAGGCCCAATTATCTGTTCTTCCAAAGAGGCTGCCTATTTCCTTAAAACTAAGGTTTTCATAGGCCCTTAATCTAAATATTTCAGCATAGGGTTCTTCAAGTGAAGAATCTATAATATTCTTTATTCTTACAATCTCATCCCTAGAAATAACATCTTTTTCAAGAGTATAAGCATCTTCTATATCTATAAGGTCATCTAGATTATCCTCTAGGCTCATATTTTTATTTTTTCGAAGATAGGAAAAATATTCATTCTTTGCTATTTGGCATAGCCATATCCTTAGTTTAGTATCCCCTCTGAAATTATCTATGGCCTCTATTGCTTTTAAGAATGTATCTGATGTTATATCTTCTGCTATATCTTTATCCCTTGACAGACTTAAGATATAGTAGTAAACATCCTTAAAGTATGCTTGGTAGATTTTTCCGAAATCCTCATTTATCACCTTGTCGCCTCCTATATATATGACGAAAATAAAGATAAAATCTTACATGAAATACAGAAATATTTTAATAACTTCTATTAAAATAAATATTTAAAAATAAGATAGTATAAATTACTAACCTGAGATAATTATACAACTAAACTCAAGAAAAGGATAAGAGAAAATACATTTATAAAATATTATAATTATTATTGACAATATCAATCCTCGATGTTACCATATACAATATCAACCATTGATAATAGGGGGATAAGCATGGGGAAAAAACGAATAGAAGTCGTCAGTGAAAGTATGTTTTACACCCTTATGGTATTTTTGCAGGGTGAGGCTAGTGGAGTTGAAATTGCAAGTAAGGTAGAAGCTTTGACACAAGGGCGTGTGGGCTTGGGGCCTGCAACACTTTATACTATTTTGGGACGCTTTGAGGAGGAAGGAGTTATTATAGAAACTGGCAGAGAGGGACGAAAGCGTTTTTATCGCCTCACTGACAAGGGGGTTAAGATGTATCAGGAGGAGTTAGAGAGGCTTAAGCAGTGCATAAGAGATGCCAGACTATGGGAGGATGAAAACAATGAAAGTTTATAAAAGGCCGCCTTTTGATTTTTATGATGCAGTTGCTATGGAATCTTGGCTATCTGATTTGGCCAAGCAGGGTTTATTTTTAGAGGGGACATCCTTCTTCTGGTTTTTCCGTTTTACAAAGGGTGAGCCTTCAGATGTTCGATACCGTGTAGAACCTGTAATCAATGAAAACCAGGAACCTACAGAGGAAATTATGGAAAGCTACCAGGAGGCGGGATGGGATTTTGTAGATGGGTTAAATAACCTATTTTTTATCTGGAAATCTACAAGAGCTGATGCAGCGGAATTGCATAGTGACCCAATTGTCCAGAGTGAAGGCTACCATAGACTATGTAAAAAGTTAAGACAATCTGTAGTATTTACCAGTCTTAGTGTGCTTGCCATCTATGCATTAACCTTTATTATGTTTTTTATTATAAATAGACCAGTAACACATTTTATAGAAAATCCAGCCTACTTTTTTCTACTAGTATTTT
>CAZFIO010000029.1:0-15997 GCA_964519585.1 uncultured Tissierellaceae bacterium | reverse complement strand
TCCAGAACATTAACCCTATGGGGGGGAGTGAAGGAGGAAGCAAGACTGACTATATTTCTCAAATGGCTCAATTCTCTACCTTGGAACAAATGTCTACTATAGCAGAGGGTATAGGACTCCTGAACCTTATGGGACAGCAGCAGTATTCTTTTTCCCTAATAGGTAAGGAAGTAACTATAAACACCTGGGAAACAGATGACAAGGGAGAATATATAACCACTTCAGGGACAGTTGACAGGGTAAGATTTAAGGGTGGCCATATAAGTATCTTGGTAAATGGCAAGGAATATCCTATGGGAGATGTAATGGAAGTAGGAAGTCCTAGGGTAAAAGAGCCTGAGGATATAGAACCAGAGCTAGAAGATCCAGAGGTGTCAGAATGAATATGAGAATAAATAGAAACCTACAAACTGAAACGAATCAAAAAAACAAGTCCAAGGTAGATAGAAATATTTCCTTCCAGAAATACCTTTATGAAGAGTTGCAGAAGGATGAGGGTGTAAAAATCTCAGCCCATGCCAAGGAAAGGATTGAGGAAAGGAATATAAACCTAGAAGAAAATGATATGGAAGCCCTAAAGGGTGCCATAAGCAACCTAGAAAAAAAGGGTGCTAAGGAAAGTCTGATTTTCTATAGGGATATGGCCCTAATAGCATCAATAAAAAATAGGACCATAATCACTGCCATGGATAGGGACAAGATGGATATTGTAACAAATATTGATAGTGCTTTGATAATAAAATAAATGGCTGGACCTTAGGGAAGCCATGGGACCACTGACTGATTGATGTGGTTCACACTTAAGGAGGAAAGATAAATGTTAAGATCTTTGTATGCAGGTGTAAGTGGAATGAGAAGTTTCCAAACGAAAATGGACGTAGTGGCAAACAATATTGCCAATGTAAATACAACGGGCTTTAAATCATCAAGGGTAAAATTCCAAGACATGATAAGCCAAACCATAGCAAATGCAATGGGGCCAAGTGGTGGCCTAGGAGGGGTAAACCCTCAGCAGGTGGGACTAGGAGTAAGAGTAGGTTCCATAGATACCATGATGGGTGGAGGAGCTCTGCAATCTACAGGTAGAAATATGGACTTTGCACTGGAAGGAGAAGGGTTTTTTATACTTCAGGGTGCAGGCGGTGTAGAATACTATAGTAGAGATGGGGCCTTCTTTACAGACCATGAAGGACTCTTGATAAATGCCAGTGGCTTGCCATTGTTAGGATATGGGGTAGAAGGTGGTCATAGTAATGGTGATTTCGCACATATAAATATTTCAACAGATGGCGAGACTTCTTATACAACAGGAGGACTAAAAAAACTTAAGGTTTACCAATGGGTTCAACCAGATGGTACAGTTGGGGCTTCAGGTTCTGAAAATTACGAACTCCAAGAATTCTCCATTGACTCTACAGGGAAGGTAGTAGGTATATACTCTAACGCAGGAAATCAAGAAGCCATAGCTGTAACCCTAGGTTATGTTGCTCTAACCAAATTCAATAACCCTGAAGGGCTCACAAAAGTAGGCAACAATAACTACCTAAATTCAAATAACTCAGGAGAACCTGAATATGGTCTACCAGGTGGAGCAGGCTACGGATTTATGCGTCAGTCCTTTCTAGAAATGAGCAATGTTGACTTGGCCAATGAATTTACAGAAATGATAATCACCAGCAGGGCTTATCAGGCCAACTCAAGATCCATAACCACCTCTGATGAAATGCTAATGGAACTAATAAATCTAAAGAGATAATTTAACAATAGTTGAACAATAGTAGTTAAACGATAGTTAAACAATGGTTAAACAATGGTTAAACAATGGTTAAACAATAGGGAAGGTAGCTATGTGTCCTACCACATACCCAGACAAATCCTTCTGTCATTTCGACTGGAATGAAATGGAATGGAGAAATCTCCGTTTTCAAGAAGGAGATCTCTCCACTTGGGTCCAGATGACAGAATCAGGGTCAGGATTTGGGGTCTAAGATTCCTCGCAGGCTCGGAATGACAGAGAAGACATACTCAGAAAAACCTGTAGGGGTGGACGCCACCAACCTATATTTACACCGTAGGGATTACAATTGGGAGTGCCCCGGGGTATGTCCACCCGCAGACCCCAAAGCTCTACCCACAAGTGTCTTTACAAGCAATTGCTAGACCATTGCTAGACTATTGTTAAGAGGGGGTTATATCATGATAATGCTTACTTCCTTAAATGGAAAAGAGTTTTGCTTAAACAGTGATTTAATTTATAAAATTGCTCAATCACCTGACACAATCATTACCTTAACTGATGGGAAGGTAATCCGGGTTAAGGATACTATAGATGAAATAATCAATAAAACTGTAGAATTTAGAAGAAGGGTTTTTCTAGCCCCATTGGAGGGAGTAAAATGAAGAAGAACATGCTACCAATAATTGGTACTGTGGGAGGATTAATTTTAATATTTTGGGCCATATCCATAGATAGTGAAATCAAAAGTTTTATTCATGGAGTATCTATGATTATAACCATACTAGGGTCATTTTGTGCCCTGATGATTTCTTTCCCCTTTAAGACTCTTTTAAATATTCCCAATGTAATGAAAATGCTTTTGGCCACCCCCCAAGACAACAAGGGAGAATTGGTGAGGCTTTTTAGTGACCTATCCAGAAAGGCACGAATGGATGGACTACTGGCACTAGAAGATGATATAGCAAACATGGACAATGAATTTCTAATTTCTGGTCTACAAATGGTAATAGACGGAGTAGAGCCGGATATTATAAAAAAGATTATGGACCTAAAGATAGATACACTTGAAAGAAGGCATAGGACAGGTCAGGATGTTTTCAATAAATGGGGTGAGTTATCTCCAGCCTTTGGTATGTTAGGTACACTTATAGGACTTATAGCCATGTTGGCAAACCTAGAAGATCCTAGTGCCATAGGACCAGGAATGGCTACTGCCTTGATTACCACATTTTACGGTAGTCTAACAGCCAACCTGATTTTTTTACCTATAGCCAACAATTTAAGTGAGCAGACTGATGAGGAAATCTATGTAGGTGAAATGATAATTGATGGACTCCTGGAAATCCAGGCTGGCTCCAATCCAAGGCTTCTAGAAGAAAAACTTATTACTTATTTGTCCCCTGAAGAAAGAAGGGAATTTGAGGCAGAAAAAACTCAAGCAGAGGCCGACAGTATGAGTGGAGTTGAGGAATATGAGTAGGAGATTTGGCAAAAAAGATGGAGGCGGGGGAGGTTCTCCCGGTTGGATGACAACATTTTCTGATTTGATGTCCCTCCTGCTTACATTTTTTATTTTATTGTATTCCATGTCAAATATTGATGCTGCTAAGTTTAAACAGATGAGTCAATCCTTGCAGGGGGTTCTTTCTGGCCTAGGTTATACTCAAATTGTTGAGGGACCAAGCCAAGACTTAGAAATCCCTGACGAAGATCCTCCTATAGGAGAGGATACCAACACTACCCTTATGCAGGAGATTATGGAAGTATACAATACAGTTATGGACTACATAGATACTCAGGGTCTAGAGGCCAATGTCAGTGTAAGTGTAAACAAGCGTGGGGTTTATGTGGATATTAAGGAGGCTATACTCTTTGAACCTGCCAGAGCGGACCTGAAAGACCAGGGTATAGGAGTTTTAAATAAACTTATGGGAATTTTCAAGGATTTCCACAATGAAATTTCCATAGAAGGTTATACGGATGATGTTCCTATAAATACCCCTAGGTTTCCATCCAACTGGGAGCTGTCAACAGCTAGGGCAGTTACAGTCTTAAGGTATTTGGAGGAAGAGGGTGGAATAGCATCCAAAAGATTATCAGCTACCGGCTATGGTGAATATAGGCCCATGGTGCCAAACACCAATGCTGAAAATAGGGCAATCAACAGGCGGGTAAATATTCTTATAATATTTGATGAAAAGAGCAATGAGGTGATAGAAGATGGATATTATTAAATCTAAAAGTAGAAAGACCATAATTATAGCTTTGTTGCTTATAATTTTGATTTTGGTATCAGTGCTGGCCTATTTTTTGTTGCCAAAGGGGACCTTAGGTAATATAAAGAAGGCACTAGAGACTAGGGATGAGTATACTTTAAATCTAGAAGAGTTTATAGTCAACCTTAAGGCAGATGGTAGGAGCAAGGCCTACTTAAAAACTTCAGTATCACTTATGTATACTGATAAAAAAAGCATAAAGACAGTGGAAACCAGTGTAGCAAAAATTCGAGACATAGTTCTATCAAATCTTCGGGTAAAGACTGCTGAGGAGATGCTGGATGTGGGAGAAACTGATAATCTAAAACTAAACATAATCAAAGATGTAAATAAGGCCTTGGGTAAGGATGTTATTGAGGAAGTATATTTTACCAATCTAGTTGTTCAATAAATAATTAGGAAGTGAAGAAATGGATAGTTTTCTAGCTATAGTTCAAAGTCTCTTGGTTCTTGTTTTTGTTATCTTTTTAGCCCATACTATATTAAGGTTTATGGGCAGGTATACAAGCAAGCAAAATAGGCTTATAAAGATAATTGAAAGGGTAGGAGTAAACAATAACTCTGCTATTTCAATAGTAGAAATATGTGGGAAATACTATCTTATGAGCTTTAGTCAAAATGAAAACAGGATTTTAAAAGAACTTGATGATCTTGAAATGGAAGAATTAATAAGTCAAATCCAGGCTGATGAAAACAACTTTAACACCAGCTTCGTGGATGGTATAAAGACTTTCACAGGAAGGAATAAAAAGACAGACACTTATTGGAATGAGGGAAGAAAGTGACTAGGAAATCAAAAATTGCAATCTTACTATTGGTTATTATGATTGTTCTAATACCTAAAAATATATTTGCTGATCCCTTTACAGATGGTTTGGGATTTGTATTTAATGATGAAGATGGGACACCACAGGCTACTGTTGATTCTATAAAATTATTTATAATATTAACAGTCTTAAGTCTAGCACCTTCATTTTTAATCTTAACCACTAGTTTTACAAGGATAATAATCGTCTTGTCCTTTCTTAGAAATGGTCTAGGTACACAACAATCACCGCCAAACCAACTTTTAATCGGACTTGCCCTTTTTCTTACATTTTTTATAATGAAGCCTGTCTATACTGAAGTCTTGGATGTGGCTGTAACTCCCTTTCTTGAGGAAGAAATAAGTCAATCTGAGGCCATGGATAGGGCTGCTCTACCCCTGAAGGAATTTATGCTCAAGTATACTAGAGAAAAAGACCTGGCCCTCTTTTTAAGGGCTTCAGGAAGTGAAAACCCAACTAGACCAATTGATACACCTATAACCACTGTTGTACCAGCCTTTGCTATAAGTGAATTAAGGAGGGCTTTTTCTATAGGATTTATAATCTTTATACCCTTCTTAGTCATAGATATGGTGGTTGCCAGTATCCTTATGTCCATGGGTATGTTTATGCTACCTCCAGTAATGATATCCCTACCTTTTAAGATATTGGTATTCGTTTTGGTGGATGGCTGGCATTTGGTTGTAAAGTCTTTAGTAGAAAGTTTTATATAGGAGAGATAGTATGACACAGTCACTGGTATTGGATATCATGAGAAATGCCTTTATTACCATACTTAAGCTAGCTGGGCCTATACTGATTATATCAATGCTTATAGGTTTGATTATCAGTATACTTCAGGCTACTACACAAATTCAGGAGCAGACCCTTAGTTTTGTACCTAAACTAATAGCTGTCTTGTTGGGGCTAATAATTTTGGGTTCCTATATGATAAATACCCTTACTGACCTTATAAACTATCTCTATGGCCTTATAGCTATACTTAGTTAGGTGATGATATGATTATACAAATACAGAAATTAATCTTAATTTTTACTAGGATTACCTCTTTCATAGTTCTTACACCTGGTTTTTCCTATAAGGGTTTTCCTAATATTGCCAAGGTTTTTATATCATTTTCCTTAACCATGATTGTATACCTTATGACACCAGATATAGAGGTTACTGGGGCCTATCTACTTTTTATAATATTGATTATTAAGGAAGTACTTTTTGGACTTACTCTAGGTTTTGTAAGTAAGTTATTTTTCTCTGCTAGTGAAATAGCAGGTCAGTTTATAGACTTTAAGGTTGGGTTTTCCATGGGCAATATTTATGACCCTAGCACAGGGACTCATGTATCCAACTATGGAAAGGTTTACTATTGGCTTTCAATTACTGCCTTCTTCCTATTAAACCTCCACCATAGGCTAATAGAAAGTATTATAAGATCCTTTAACTATGTACCAATTAATCATGTAAACATTCAAAACTTAGGTGTTGAAGGAATTGTAAAACTTTTTGCCCTGGTATTTGAACTGGGTTTTAACCTTGCTGCCCCCCTGATTATAGTTGTCCTCCTTACGGATATAATTATGGGGACCATATCAAGGACTATCCCACAAATCAATGTTTTGATGCTGGGTATGCCTATGAAGATTTTAGTAAGTATTTTGATATTTTTAGTAATTTCCTCTGGAGTTCTAAACTCTATAGGAAAGATTTTGGAAATGATGCCAGGCTATATGGAAAATTTCTTCCAGTATTTTGCATAGGACTAGGGGAGTGAGGACATGGAAGACAGAGAAAATAGGACTGAAGAAGCAACCCCCAAGCGGCTTAGGGAAGCCAGAGAAAAGGGTCAGGTTGCAAAAAGCGCAGATATAAATGCTGCAGTATCCTTCTTTGTTTTTACCTTGCTAGCAAGTTCCCTATCCCAATATACCTTTAACAATGCCTTAAACTATCTAGGCAGATCCCTAGGGGATAATTATCAAACCATCCTAAGTAGGGACAATGTAGGTAAAATCTTAATTAATCATTCTATAGAGTTTTTGCTATTTATACTACCATTCTTTGCCCTAGTCTTACTTTTGGGAATTGGGGTTAACCTGGCTCAGGTGGGCTTTCTCTTTACCACAGATCCCCTGAAGCCTAATTTTAAGAAGTTAAATCCTATAGAGGGTTTTAAAAACTTATTTTCAAAAAAGGCAGCTTTCACCTTGGTGAAAAATATTGCTAAGCTGATTTTAGTTATATATATAAGCTATAGAAATCTTAAAGGTTCTATAAATGCAATTGTAAATTCCAGTAACTTAGGGACTAGAAGGCTATTTCCTTTTTTCGTAGATTTTGCTAGGGACATAATCTTTAATATTGCTATTATAATGCTACTTTTGGCAGCCCTAGACTTTGTAATTGAGAAGCTGGACCATAGGAAAAACCTTAGGATGACTAAGCAGGAAGTTAAGGATGAATTTAAGGAAATGGAAGGTAGTCCAGAGGTGAAATCTGCTAGAATGAGAAGGCAGAGGGAACTGGCTATGAGTCGAATGATGGCAGGAATTGAATCCTCTACTGTAGTTGTCACCAACCCTACCCACTTGGCTATAGCCATAAGGTATGATACAGACTTGGACAGGGTTCCAGTTGTATTAGCCAAGGGGCAAGACTATCTTGCCAATAAGATTAAGGAAAAGGCCAGGGAAAAAGGGATTCCCCTTATGGAAAATAGAGAACTGGCAAGGACCATGTATTACGAAGTTCAGGTGGGACAAGAGGTTCCCGTGGAATTATATAAGGCTGTTGCAGAAATTCTAGCCCTGGTATATCAAATGGAGAATAGAAATAAGGGTAGGATTTAGGATTGAAAGGAAGAAGACTATGTCAGCTATCATAAGAAGGATTACTGATTTTATAAATAAATATATTGAAATAGCCATTGCCTTTACCATAGTGGCTATAATAGGGATTATAATAATTCCTATGCCTAGTGGGATTTTGGACTTTCTTTTGGTTATAAATATTTCTTTGGGTGTTATTATCCTACTTTTAACCCTTTTTACTACAAATGTACTACAATTTTCAACCTTTCCAACCCTACTTTTGATAACAACTATGTTTAGGCTGGCCCTAAACATTTCATCTACTAGGTTAATCCTAAGTGTAGGGGCTGCAGGAAAGGTTATAGATTCCTTTGCAGTATTTGTAACAGGGAACAACTATATTGTGGGAGCTATAATATTCGTAATTATTGTAATTGTTCAAATGGTTGTTGTAACCAATGGTGCCTCTAGGGTATCTGAGGTTTCAGCAAGGTTTACACTAGATGCTATGCCAGGCAAGCAAATGGCCATAGATGCTGATTTGAACACTGGAATTATAAATGAAGCAGAAGCCAAGGAAAGAAGGCTTAATCTCCAAAGAGAGGCAGATTTTTACGGGGCCATGGATGGTGCCAGTAAATTTGTTAAGGGGGATGCAATTGCGGGTATTATAATTACTATAATAAACTTACTTGGAGGTATACTTTTATTCTCCATACAAGAGGGCATGGGTGCCTTGGAGGCTCTGGACAAGTTTGGTAAACTTACCATAGGTGATGGGCTGGTAAGCCAGATTCCTGCACTATTGATTTCTGTAGCTTCCGGTATCTTGGTCACCAGATCAGATGATAGCCATGGCTTTGGCGAATCTGTCACTGAAGAGCTCTTTGGATTTTATAGGGTTATTATGCTTGCATCATCTATTATGATTCTTATATCCCTGGTACCTGCCTTTCCAACTATTCCCTTTCTACTTGTAGGTTTGGTTTTAGGGGTTATGTCATATTTACTAATGGAAAATGAAAAGATAGAAAAAGAACTAGCCTTGGCTGGCATGGATGCTCCACCCACACCAAGAGAGAAGGATGAAGGGGTTATGACCTTCCAAGTGGAGCCTATATCATTGGAGATAGGCTACGGGATTATACCCATGGTGGATGAGGGTAGTGATGATAACCTTATTTCCCATATAAGCTCCATAAGAAGGCAATGTGCCAATGAAATGGGGATAATTCTAAACCCTATCCGTATAAGGGACAATTTACAGTTAGCTGCCAATGATTATGTGGTTAAAATCAAGGGAAGTGAAGTTGCAAGAGGAGAGGTATATTTAAATAAGTATTTAGTTTTAGATCCAGGTACTGAGGACTTTGAAATTCAAGGGATTAAGACAAAGGAGCCAGCCTTTGGCCTAGATGCTATTTGGGTAGAAGCTGACCAAAAAGATAGGATTGACCTAATGGGTTATACAATAGTAGAACCTGTAACAGTCCTAGTTACACATTTGAAGGAGATTATTAAAGACTACAGTTATGAACTTTTAGGTAGGCAGGAAGTTAAGAGTCTTTTGGAAGGAATTAAGGAAAAGTACAATGTGGTGGTGGAAGAGCTGATTCCGGACATTCTTAGCCTAGGGGAAGTACAAAAAGTCCTGCAAAACCTACTTCAAGAGAATATTCCTATAAATAATTTAGTTACTATATTGGAGGTCTTGGCAGATAATGGAGCTAAGACTAAGGATGTGGAAGTTTTAACTGAGTATGTAAGGCATGGCCTAAAGCGAACCATAGTTGAACCCTACTTAAATCAAGAAGGAGTCCTTACGGTTATTACCATTCATCCAGACTTGGAAGAGCAAATTGGTGAGAACATACAAAAGACCATGTCTGGTTCTATACCAGTGCTGAAACCTGATACAATGACGGATATTTTTGATAAAATATCTAATTTGACAAATCTACTTTTATCCCAGGGGATACAGGGAGTAATCCTAGCCTCTCCTAAGATAAGGGTTCCTTTTAGAAATATGATAGCATTTAATTTCCCCAACATACCGGTACTTTCCTTAAATGATGTACCCAATGATATTGAAATTGAAGCTGTAGGGATGGTTGATAAGATATGATAGTAAAAACTTATATTGTTGAAGATATGAAGGAAGCTCTAATAAGGGCCTCCTATGAATTGGGTAAGGATGCAGTCATTATAACCCATAGGCAAATAAAGGTGGGAAAATGGTATAATCCTTTTAAAAAGAAAAAGCTGGAGGTTACTGTAGCCCTGGAAGAAAAGACCAGAAAACCTAAAAAAGAAGTAGTAGTAGAAAAGTTGGAGGATCCAGAGGCAGTATTTGAAGATACAAGGACCAAGTACACAATCCATGACTTGATTGAGCAAAATCCTATATTTAAAAACATTAGTGAGAACACCAAAAACCAACTAATAGGCTACTGTAAGCTTTATCAAAAAGAAGATGAATATCTGACCAGTGATGAGATAAAGTCCTTTATAGAAATGGCCTTTGGTGAAAATGGTTTTTCCAAGAAACTCAGGGCTAGGAAGGTAAATGTACTTGTAGGCCCTACTGGGGTGGGGAAAACCACCACTATTGCTAAGATAGCTGCCAAGGAGTCTATAGAAAACAATAGGAAGGTTGGGCTGCTTACCATAGATACCTATAGGATAGGGGCTGTGGAACAACTAGGTACCTATGCCAGTATTCTGGACATACCCTTTGAGGTGGTCCAAAGTCCAGATGAAATTCAGGAGAAGATAAACAACTTAAGACAATGTGACATTATTCTGGTGGACACCCTGGGAACCAGTCAAAAGAATAAGGATAAACTTCAAGATATAAAGGCCTATTTAGACAATGTAAAGCATAAGATGAATACATACCTGGTAATGAGTATTTCTACAGATATAGAAACTACAGAGTCTATAATGGAAAACTATAAACAACTGAACTACGATGGGCTAATTCTTACCAAGTTTGATGAAATAAGTAGTTTTACCAACCTATGGAATATAGTTGAAAACAATCCTTATCCTGTGGAGTACTTCTGCCATGGACAGGATGTTCCCGAGGATATAATGCTAGCCACTGTAGATAATCTAATTGATTATAGTCAGGAGATTTATCAGGATGATTGATCAAGCTAGCAAGCTAAGAAATATGGTTGAAAGCAAGCAGGAGAGAAAGGCTGATTCAGTGAAGATATACTCCATAGTAAGCGGCAAGGGCGGTGTCGGGAAAACCAACTTTGCAGTCAACCTAGCAATAAAACTACAACAAATGGGTAAAAGAGTACTAATACTTGATGGGGATCTAGGTATGAGTAATGCCAATATAATCCTAGGTGTAGACCTTTTGACAAACCTATCTTATATGCTTGATGGGGAGGCTAGCCTAGAGGAAATAATTCTAGAGGGACCAGAGGGGGTTCATCTAATTTCAGGTGGTGCAGACCTACTTCTTATGGAAACCCTAGATGAGGAAAAGAGCCAGTTTATACTAGACTCTCTAAATGACCTGGGGGCCTATGATATAATAATCATAGATAATGGGGCTGGTATAAGTAAGCAAAGTTTGACTTTTTCAATCTTTGCCCATGAAATAATACTTATAACCACACCAGAACCTACTGCCTTGACAGATGCCTATAGGGTGCTTAAGGTAACTTCTACCCATAAGCTAAAGGACAGTATTAAGTTGGTAATAAATCAAATACATAGCAAGGATGAAGGGGAAATTGCCTTTTCCAAACTACAGGCTACGGCAGAGAAGTTTCTAAATGTTAGGCTGGAAAAGTTAGGATTTATCTACAATGATGTAAGGATGAATAAGTCTATCATGGACCAGGTACCACTGGTAATCAAGTATCCTAAGTCCTTGGCTAGTAAGAATATTGATGAAATAAGCGTAAATATATTGACAGATAGTAATTATGAGGCTGATATTTCAAACTTTAAGGAATTTACCAATAGAATAAGAAGGTTTTTTGGGTGATTATATGAAGGATTTTAAGCTAAATCAAAAAATTGAAATAGTTGCAGAAGATGGCAAGAAAACTGCTGGCACTATCTATGATATTCAAAATGACCTAGTATTTTTATCTGTAACTGCCAAGGATTTAAGTAGCAGGATACTTAGGCCAGGGGATCATATAGATGCCATACTTTACTGTGAAGATAAGATTATGGCCTTTACTGCCCTTGTGAAGGACAGGATTATAGGTGATCTCCCCCTATATGTATTAACAGACTTTGACAATCTAACCAAGGCCCAAAGAAGGCTGGATGTACGGGTTCCCTGTACTTTGGACTTAAGATACACTCATAATGAGCACCTTGTAAACATTGACTACACCCAGGTGAAGAATAAAAAGATGCTGGAAGAAATGGATTCTTACTTGAGTGATGGACTTATTCTGGATATAAGTGCTGGTGGTGTAAGGATATATATACAAGAAGATTTACCCTTGGATAAGCACCTGCTTCTTTCTTTTAAAGCTAAGGAAGATATGCTTCTTAGGGGACAGATTGTTTACAAGGATATAAACATGCTGCCCAATAAGACCACATACTTTTATGGCATAAAGTTTTTAGATATAGATGAGAGAAAAAGGGAAGAAATCATCAGTTTTGTTTTCCAATTAATGAGAAAGAATAGGATTAAGTAGGAGAGGAAGATTATGAATTATAATTCAAACACACAGGAAGAATTAATAATAAAATACCTACCTCTTGTTGAAAGAATAGCAGGCAGAATAGAGATAAACAACAGGGAATATGAAGAAGGTGACCTGATAAATATAGGCGTGATTGGTCTTATGGATGCCCTAAAAAGGTTTGACCCTAGCAAGAGTGTACCCTTTGAGGCTTATGCTAGCTTAAGGATTAGGGGGTCTATAATGGACGAGCTTAGGAGGACAGGCAGGGTTTCGAGAGAAAGGATTGCTAAGCTAAACCAATACTATGCCGCCAAAGAAAAACTAGAAAACCAACTTCTAAGGAGCCCTGATGAATCTGAAATTCAAAAAGAACTTGGTATAGATGCAAAAGACCTTTCAAAGCTACATGAAACAGTTCATTATCTGTCAAATACATCTTTAGATTCAGTCATCTTTTCTGATAAAGACAGTGAAGTTGAACTGATTGATTTAATAGAAGATGAGGATAGTGCAAGTCCTGAAGAAGAGATCCTGGAAAAAGAGACAAGAGAATACCTTAAAATGGCTATAGATGGACTGGATGACAGGGAAAAGCTGATACTAGACCTTTACTATGTTCAGGACTTAACCCTAAAGGAAATAGGCTACATACTAGATATATCCATACCAAGAGTTTCCCAGCTCCACGGAAAAGCCCTGATTAAGCTTAGAAAAACCATGTCACCCATAATGGAGGCCTAGAAATGTTTTACTTTTTAATTATAATAGGATTTATATTCATTATACTTGGTATAGTTTACAAGGATAAAAGGGAAAAAAGTCCACTGCTTCCTCCTAATTATAAGCAGCTGGAAAAAAGAATATCTGATATGGAAAAATTATTATTTGAAGATTTATTAGAACATGAAATGCTAGATGAATTAAGTCCAGTGGAAGAAGTCAGGCAAGACCTAAGTCGAGAGGAAGAACTAATTAGGAAATATACCCTATTAAAAAGATATGAAAGGGAAAATAAGTCTATAGAGGAAATATGCAGATTACTAAATATGCAGAAGGGGGAGGTGTTTTTATTAAAGAACTTATACAAAGACTGATAATAAGATATAAAAATGCTTGGATCCCCCTAGGTTTAGGAATAGTTATAGGAGCAATACTTATGCAATTATCCTATTCAGCTAAGGTCAACTTTAACATTGAGAGAAAGGCCAGGGGTATGGGGATGATTTACCCAGATGAGATTAATGTAATACAGGAAAAGGGGAGGGAGTGATACCATGATAAGAAGTATATCTACTATAAACAGAAGTATGAATGTCCTGCAGGAAAAACAAGAAAATGCCAGTGCCAATATAGCAAATATATCTACACCTGGCTATAAGTTTCAAAATATAATTGCGTCCACCCTAGAATCCCATAACCTAATCAACCACCAGGGGGGGCCACATGTAAATCGTAGGGTAGGGGTAGGGGGATTTATATTTGGTAACCAAATAGATGAGGTCTATAGTGATTTCAGCCAGGGCAACCTCTATGAGACAGAAAAAGCTACAGATTTCGCCCTGGATGGCAGGGGATTTTTCACAATTCGTATGGACAATGGGACCCTAGCCTATACCAGGAATGGAAACTTCAGACTAAACCATGAAAATGAATTGGTAACCCTAGAAGGCTACCATGTCCTTGGTAGGGATGGAAATGGGAATATTGGTATCATTTATGGGGATGAAAATCATATCCATGCTGGAGAAGTCTTGATTACAGACTTCAATGAATACAGGAACTTAAGAAACCTAGGGGAGACTCTATATGAGGCTGAGGAAGCAGGATTTATTATGGAAAGTCCATTTTTAAGACAGGGGTATTTAGAAATGTCCAATGTCCACATAGGTGACGAACTGGTAAGGCTTATAGAAATATCCAGGGAGTTTGAATCACACCAAAAACTTATACATGCTGCAGATGAAACCCTAAGTAAGGCAGTAAATGAAGTAGGAAGGGTATAGGTGATAGATTATGTATAGAATTTTAAGCAATAGCCGGACTGGGGTAAGGGCCCAGGAAACCAAGGTTAATTCCCTGGCAGATGACTTGGCAAATTTGCAGACCTACGGCTATAAGAAAAAAGAAATAGGATTTCAGGAGCTGATAACCAATGAAATCCACCACCATGATGTATTAAAATCAGACAATGTGGACCATAGCAGGATAAATGTAGGGACTAAGGCTGGTGTGGCTACAGTGAACTTCCAGCAGGGGATCCTTGTGCCCTCAGAAAGTGATTTTAATCTGGCCATAGAAGGCTCTGGTTTCTTTGGACTTCTTGATCAAGATGGCAACTTAATCCTAACTAGAAATGGTGGCTTTCAGCTAAATGAAGACAATAGTGTATCGGATGATAATGGCAGACTCCTAGTAATTGATCTAGAGATTTCAAAAGAAAACTGGGCAACAGGGCCAGTTTCTATTTCCCATGATGGAAGAATCACTCAGGAAATAGACAATGAAAATAGAGTTCTTGGAAAAGTAGTTCTTTTTGAACCCCATGTACTGGATTCCTTGGCTCCATTGGGGGAAAGTGGATATCTACCGGCTGCTGATGTAGAGTTATATAGCTCCATGGAGAATCCTGAAAGGTTCGGAAAAATAATTCAAAGACATCTGGAGGCTTCCAATGTAGAAATGAGCAGGACTATGACAGACCTAATAGTAGCCCAAAGAGCCCATGCAATGAATATAAAAGCCATCCAGTCTACAGATGAAATAATGAATATGATAAATGGGATAAAGAGATAACACAGGGGGACGATAACACAGGGGGACGGTTCTTTTGTGTTATTTTGTGGTGGTGAACGCCCCTGTCCGCCCTAAAACAATTGTAAGCCTGGGGAAGATTCTATCCCTAGACCTTCAATATAATTAAGCAAATAAACTATACAAATAAAATTCAATATCAAAAACACAGGCAAAAGGATCCTAAAAGAAATTTTCTTTGTTTTGTGCCTAAAAATATTCATACCTATAAGACCACCAATTGAGCCACCAAGAAGAGATATAAGGAAAAAAGTCATTTCTGAAACCCTCCACTTCTTGAAACGGGCTCTTTTTTTGTCTATGGCAAAAAGTGCTAGATTTACAAGGTTTATCATAATAAGATAGAATATTAAAATATAGTATATGTTTTCAAATAAATAATCCAAGATCTTACCTCCATTGAACAATAGTCAAATGATTATTAATAAGCTAAAGGCTAAAGGCTGAAAGCGTAAAGCGTAAAGGTTCTTGGGTTGGAGCTTTGGACTCACGGGCAAGCTCGGCTAGCCCTAGGGCTGACCAACTTATTACATTGTATCCGATACCTATTTACTCTTTTAACTTTCTGCTTTCCACTTTCCACCCTCTGCCTTCCGCTTTTACATTCATTCTACCACAAATCAAAATTTGTTTGTATTAAATATATCTATATTGAAACTTGTCCTCAGCTCTAGTATTATATAGTAGATGGGGTCTGTATAAAAATACATAAGCAAAAGATAGGGAGGTTAAAGCATGGAATTTGTTTTTGACATGGAAAAAAACAGAGAAGAAATAAAGGAGTTGGAGAACTTTATAGATGCCAACATGGACAAGCCGGGGGTTCTTATGCCTGTTATGCAGGAGGTTCAAAATAAGTTTAGTTATC
>CAZFIO010000028.1:0-16167 GCA_964519585.1 uncultured Tissierellaceae bacterium | reverse complement strand
AGAGCATATCTCCTTTACCCAGTAATTTTTCTGCCCCTGACATATCTAATATAGTTCTTGAATCCACCTGTGAAGAAACAGCAAAAGAAATTCTAGATGGTATATTTGCCTTTATTGTACCTGTAATTACATCAACTGATGGTCTTTGGGTAGCTACAATTAGATATATGCCTGCTGCCCTTGCCATTTGTGCAAGCCTGGATATATAGTCCTCAACTTCCTGAGGTGCAACCATCATTAAATCAGCTAGTTCATCAATTATTATTACAATTCTACAAAGTTTATCCGAACCGTCTATTTCAATTCTTTTATTATATGCTTCTATGTCTCTGACACTATTTTGTGCAAATAATTTGTATCTATCTTCCATCTCATTAACTGCCCAGTTTAAGGCCCCAGAAGCTTTTTTTGCTTCTGTAACAACTGGTATTAGTAAATGTGGTATAGAATTATATACACTTAATTCTACTACCTTAGGGTCTATCAAGAGCAACTTAACATCATCTGGTGATGATTTAAAGATTATATTCATAATTATTGTATTAATGCATACACTTTTTCCAGATCCAGTGGCTCCTGCTATAAGAAGATGGGGCATTTTATCAATGGATGAGACAATAGTTTTTCCTGTAACATCCTTACCTAAAGCTAGGGGTATGACTGAATCTATGTTTATAAATTCATCTGAAGTAATTATTTCTTTAAGATATACATTTTCCTTGATTTTATTTGGTACTTCTATACCAACAGCCGACTTTCCTGGTATAGGAGCTTCAATTCTTATATCCGAAGAGGCTAGGCTTAATGCTATATTATCTGCAAGAGAAACTATTTTGCTCAGCTTAATTCCTGGAGATGGCGATAGCTCATAGCATGTAATAGTAGGACCCTTATTAATCTGGGTAACCTTAGCATCAATTCCAAAATTATTCATGGTCTCCTCAATAAGTTGGGCGTTTTTTAATATTTCTTTTTTGAAACGGTCCCTTGATTTTATTTCATCTGCCTCCAACAAATCCACCGAAGGTGGATTATAACTGGTAAAATTTTTTCCTTCTTTCTTTGTTTTTAAAATGATTGTTGTGGAATTTGGTTGACTTATATCTGAATCTTCAGCTGTTTTGCTTTTCAAATCTTTATAATTGGAAATATTCAAAACTTCAGGTGGTGATAGTGACTTAACCTCTTTATGGTCTATAATTTCCTTCCTTGTTGTTTTTTTATTATAAGATTTAAACTTGGTATATATATTTTTAAATATAATTTTTACATTTAAATTAAACAAGAGTATTAATGTGGTAAAGAATAAAAAAAATAAAATTATAGAACTACCAACTACGCCAAATATTTTATAAAGAAAAAACCCAAAAAATGCACCAATAATTCCGCCACCCTTATATAATTTGGACAAATCTATAGATAACTTTATTCTACTAATAAATCCCTGGTTACTTAAATTCCATCTATCTAAGAAGATAAGAAACAAAATAAAGATCAAAATAAGGTATATAAACTTTTTAATTTTATTTGAATCTAGATTGCCCATAAATAGACTGATACCAAAAATAAAAATAAGTGGGGGAAAGAAATAGCTACCAAAACCCATAAGAGGAAATACTGTTCCCCTTATGATTAATCCAATCAAACCTATTTTATAGCTAATTAAGCTCATCATAAATAATATGCTAAAAACAATAACTACTATTCCATAGATTTCGTTACTTAAATTAGCTTTTATTTTTCTTTTTCCCCTAGTCATAGAATCACCTTATGTATAAAAATATTTATAAAACTAGTATAATTATAACATAAGATGTTTGCTTTATCTATTTAATTTAGATTCTATAAGTTTATCTAGCTTCGCTAGAGCAGCTGATAGTCCACCCACCTCATCTATAAGGCCAATTTCTACAGCGCTTTCCCCTACTAGGATTGTACCTACATCATTCGCTAATTCATCTGTGGCAAACATGAGTTCAGTTAATTTTTCCATATTAATTCTGGATGTATTTGCTATAAAATTATTAATTCTTTGTTGCATTTTTTGCAAATACTGGAATGATTGGGGAACACCGATGATTAAGCCTGTTGTTCTAATGGGATGAATTGTCATGGTTGCAGTTGGAACTATAAATGAATAATCAGCTGATGTAGCTAAGGGTACACCAATACTATGGCCTCCACCAAGAACCAAAGATATAGTAGGTTTTTTCATACTATTTATCATTTCTGATAGGGCTAGTCCTGCTTCAACATCACCGCCCACAGTGTTTAAAATAATTAAAATTCCCTCAATTTTGGGATCTAGTTGAGCATTAATAAGGAGTGGTATTATATGTTCGTATTTTGTCGTTTTTTTATCTGCATTAGATATGGTATGGCCTTCAACCTCACCAATAATTGTTATAAATTGAATATTTGACTTAAATTCCTTATCAATTGATGTACCTATTTCCTTAACACTTTCAAGAGCCTCCTCTTCACTTTCAACATTTGTATCTTCTACTTTATTTGTATTTTCAATATTGTTTTTTCGCATTATCTATCCTCCATTTTAAATTATATTAATATTATTTGATAGATAAGCTAATATTATGTAAATAAAAAAGGACTTTAAGTCCTCTCTTAAAATTACTTATTTAATTCCACAATTATCATATCATGACCTATTTTTTTTATAGCAGTCCAGGGTATTTCTAAAGCATTATCTTCAATTCCCAATAATTTAAATGTAAACCTCTTCTCTCTTACCATTATACTTTGTATTCTACCATTTTTACGGTCAAATATTATATCTGCATCTGAAAATAAACCTAATCTAGCCCCATTGTCTAAATTTATAATTTCTTTTTGACCTAATTCACTTGATCTCATATAATGATCACCTCTAGTTTAATTATATGAAAAATTGGAAAAAATATGATTATCATTTATGATAATATCTTATGTGACTAGTCTTTTAGACCTGTATGTCCGAAGCCTCCCTGATTTCTAGAGGTTTCATCTAGCTGGTCAACCAATTTAAATTCTATACTTTCATACTTCATAAATACCATCTGTGCTATTCTGTCACCTTTTTTAATTTCAAACTTTTCATTACCTAAGTTAATTAGAATTATTTTTATTTCCCCCCTATAATCACTATCTATAGTGCCTATAGCATTGGCCAATGTAATTCCATGTTTAAGGGCTAGTCCACTTCTACCCCGTATTTGACCCTCATATCCTTCTGGTATTGAAATATATAGGCCTGTAGGTATAAGACCCCTTTCCATAGGTTCTAACACAATAGGTGTTGAATTAGACGCATATAAATCAATCCCAGATGAGCCTTTTGTCTTATAAGTAGGCAAAGGCAATGAACTTGTATTTACAACTTTAATTTCCACTATATCACCTCGTATTTTTGTTACTTAATTATATCAGATTATTTTATAAACTTTAATTAATTATTAGAAATATTTAAAGATATCATATACTTTATATTTACAACAACTCGCTTAATTTTACTATTCTATACCCCTTACTTTCTATGTAATTAATAATATCACCTAGCGCTTTTACTGTTTCTTCAGTAGGATGAATAAGTATTATACCTGACTTATGAAGCTTTTCCTTTACCCTATCAAATATGATGCTACTTGTACTATACTGTCTCCAATCTATAGTATCTATGCTCCATAAGATAGTTTTATAATTAAACTCTTTTGCTGCTTCTAAGGTATACTTATTGAATGCTCCTGAAGGAGGAGCAAAGAATTCTATTTCTTCGCCTATGATGCTAGTAATAGTTTCATGGGCCTTTCTTATTTCCTCATAATTAGAATTATAATTTAATTTATCATAGTCCAAGTGTTGAAAGCCATGGCTGCCAACTTCATGTTGGTTTTTATGAATATTTTTAAGAATCTCCTTATTTTCAGATGCCCACCTACCAGTAGGGAAGAAATTAATTAGAACATCTTTTTCCTTTAATATTCTCAGTATATCATCTATATATTCGTTGCCCCAATCTATATTACATGCAATTGAGATTATATCCTCATCTTTATCTCCTTGATAATAAGGCTCCATATTTATCACTTCTTTGGTTTTTAAAAATATGTTTAATCCAAGTCTCAAAGCTAACAATAGGATTAAAAATATTAATATGTAGTAGATGGTTTTTTTACTTATAATTATCATTTATATATTCTCCCCCCATGTCTTATTAGTTTATATATATTCGGGAGTATATTTTATATACAAAAAAACACCTCCAAAAGTTAAGTTTTAAATTTAACCTTTGGGGTGCAATGCATGGCTTATAGATTATTCTGTTTTTTCTTCCTTAGGAAGTAAGGCTTTCCTTGATAAATTTACCCTACCTTGATTATCAATTTCTATAACCTTAACCTTAACCTCATCACCTATTTTTAATACATCCTCAACCTTTTCAATTCTTTCATTAGCTATTTTAGATATATGAAGCAAACCTTCCTTGCCATTTAATATATCCACAAAAGCACCGAAATTGGTAATTTTTGTAACCTTACCTGAATAAATTTCATTAAGCTCTATTTCTTTAACTATATCCTCTATCATCTCCATAGCCTTTTTACCTGCATTACTATCAACAGCTGCTATAAAGATTTTTCCATCATCATCAATATCAATCTTTACCTGTGTTTCATCAATAATTTTATTAATCATTTTGCCACCAGGTCCAATAACATCCCTTATCTTGTCAGGATTAATTTGCATTGTATATATTTTAGGTGCAAATTTTGATAATTCTTCTTTTGGTCTTGATATTGTTTCTTCCATTTTATCTAAGATATGAAGTCTTCCTAACCTAGCCTTTTCAAGTGCATTTTCCAATATAGTTCTGTCAATACCATCTATCTTTATATCCATTTGTATCGCGGTTATTCCTTTTCTTGTACCGGCTACCTTGAAATCCATATCCCCTAGATGATCTTCCATACCCAAAATGTCAGACAGGATAGCGATTCTGTTGTCTTCCTTTATTAAACCCATTGCTATTCCAGCCACTGAAGCTTTGATTGGTACTCCAGCGTCTAACAATGATAAGGTGCTACCACATACACTTGCTTGGGATGAAGAACCATTTGAGCTTAAAACCTCTGATACTAGTCTAATAGTATATGGAAACTCTTCCATACTTGGAATAACAGGCTCTAAGGCCCTCTCTGCCAGTGCCCCGTGTCCTATTTCACGCCTTCCAGGTCCCCTTATAGGTCTGGTTTCCCCAACTGAATAAGGTGGGAAATTATAATGGTGCATATATCTCTTAGACTCTTCTTCTCCTAGCCCATCAATGATTTGAACATCTGAGGAAGCACCCAAGGTTGTAATAGTTAAAACCTGAGTTTGCCCTCTGGTAAAAAGCCCAGATCCATGAGTTCTTGGAAATAGACCTACTTCAGTAGTTATTTTCCTTATTTCATCCAATTCCCTGTTATCTGGCCTTATTCCATCATCAATTATCATTCTTCTGACTTCATCTTTAATTATATTATCGATAATTTCCTTAATATCTTTTTCCAAATCTTCATTATCAACAATAAACTCATCGAATATTTTATCGCTGGCCAGCTTTATATTGTTCTCTCTCTCCTGCTTTTCTACAGTGTTTATAGCTTCACTTATTAAGTTTTGGCCATAATTTCTGATTTTACTATCTAATTCTTCATCTGGCATATACACAGTATATTCCTGTTTTTCTTTACCAGATTCTTCTACTATGTCGCCTATAAAATCACATAGGTCTTGTATTTCCTTATGGGCTGCAAGCATACCCTCTAACATAAGTTCTTCACTTATTTCATTGGCACCTGCTTCAACCATCATAATAGCATCCTTAGTTCCTGATACAATTAGATGTATATCTGAATTTTCTCTTTCTTCACTGTTTGGATTAATAATAAATTCACCATTAATTAAACCTAATAAAACAGCACCTGTAGGTTCTTTGAAAGGAATATCTGATATTGATAATGCTATAGAAGAGCCTATCATAGCAACAATTTCTGGAGAGTGATCTTGATCCACAGATAGGACTGTTGTTATTACCTGTACATCATTCCTATAACCCTCTGGAAACAAGGGCCTTAGTGGTCTATCTATTAGTCTAGATGTCAATATGGCTTTTTCACTTGGTCTACCTTCCCTTTTTATAAAACCTCCTGGAATCTTACCCACTGAATATAGTTTTTCCTCATAATCAACACTCAAAGGAAAGAAATCTATCCCTTCACGTGGTTCTTTTGAGGAGGTTGCTGTAGCTAATACTACAGTATCACCGTATCTTACAAGGCAGGAACCACCTGCTTGTTCAGCTAACTTTCCAATATTTACTATAAGTTCTTTTCCAGCAAATATATAGTGAAATGTTTTTTCCATGTTTACCTCCTTAGAATTTGAATATTTCAAAGTAACTTATAAACTAAAGAGCGGGATTATCCCGCTCTCATTAACCTCTAATGTTTAATTTCTCAATCAAAGCACGATATCTTACAATATCATTCTCTCTTAAATATCTTAATAAACCTCTTCTTTGTCCAACCATTTTTAGTAGGCCTCTTCTAGAGTGATGGTCCTTTTTATGATCTTTTAAATGGTCGTTTAAAGAATTAATTCTATAAGTCAACAGGGCAATTTGAACTTCTGGAGAGCCAGTATCCCCTTCATGTAGCTTATAGTCATTGATTATTTGTTCTTTTACTTCTTTTGATAACATTCTATACACCTCCATATTATTATATACACCTAGAACAAAGAGTAAACGTCGAGGTTTCGTTTATCTTAGTAATAGGTAAATTTAATCAAATTAATATTATCACACATAAGCACTTTTGTAAATATTAATATTTGGACTTTATATGTTTAAAAGTTTCTTCTTCTAGCTTGCTTATATTTTCAACTGTTTTGTATTTATCCATAAGCTTTATAAACTTTATAATAATTGTCTTATTAAAATCTATAGGACTTAACTTATTTACATACATTTCTATACTTGTTTTGTTGCTTTCTAAGCCATGGACTATAGAACTTATACTTAAAAATTCCTCATCCCCAGATAGGCAACTTGTAAGATAGTTTCCTGTTTTAGGAAGCATAAATTCTGGGTCTATTTCTATATTAACCATATAGAATGTAGGAGTTATATCGGATTTTGTTTTTTTTAGTATCCTGCCTCTAATAGAATATTCCCTTCCAAGCATTAAATTTGCCTCTTCTATATTGCCCAATTCTATATAGTTTCTGATTGCTGTGCTGCTAATTAATCTTTTATCTATATATTGTGGCTCAATAATATTTACATGAAAGCCATACTTGTCTCCCAAATCCTTTAATAAATTTATATCACCACTTGCCTTATAGCCAAAACGATAATCAAAACCTACAACTATATTTTTCACATTCAAAATATCAACTAATATATTTTTCACAAATTTTTCAGGTGAAAGTAGTCTTAAGTCATTAGTAAACCTTGCTTTGAAAATTATATCAATATCTAATTTTTTGAATAAAGCAAGTTTTACCTGGTTGGATGTTAATAGTTTTATATTATTAGACTCTAGGAAATTCTTTGTATGGTTTTCAAATAGAAGAATTCCTGATAATAACTTATTAGTATTTGAAATGTTTACTAAAGAAGAAATTAATTCTTGGTGGCCAATATGTACACCATCAAAGTTTCCCAGTGCTATTGCTGTATTTATCTGATTGTTCTCATACTTGTCTATATCAATTACCTTCATTATTTCCACCTTAAATAAGAACCTTTTTCATTTTTAAAAACTTTCCATTCTTGTTTTGTATAATCTCACCTATACCAATAAATCTAGACCTACAATATACCTTAAATAAGCTTCCTAGGTTTAGGTTTTCATTGATAGGCGTTACAAGACCATTTATTATACCATTATAAAGATCATCTTTAACAATTATTTCATCAAAGTCATATAGAGGATAATCAATGGGAAGAAATAGATTTTTTATATGATCTATATTGGTATTATTTAAGTAGTCCATACTTATTGAATCCTTGATATTAAAATTGCCAACACCTATTCTTATGAGATTAGACATATGACCATATAGGCCTAAATCTCTAGCTATATCATTGCACAGGGTTCTAATATAGGTACCCTTGGAGCATTTTACATAGAACTTAATAATACTATTATCCTTAATGCTAATAATATCTAGCTCATATATTCTAGATATTCTAGCCTCTCTTTGGATAGTTTTACCTTCCCTTGCCAATTCATATAACTTTTTCCCCTGGAACTTTAAGGCAGAATACATAGGGGGTATTTGTTTTATTTCACCTATAAATTTACTAAATACCACAGAAATTTCTTCCATGCTGGGTTTTTTTGTAGATTTTAAAAGAATATTTCCGTAAGAATCTTGTGTGTCGGTAGAATAGTTAAGATTTAATTCTCCTATATATTCTTTATCAGCCTCTAGCATATACTCTGCAACCCTGGTTCCTTTACCAATGCAAATAGGAAGAACTCCTGCTACCTCAGGATCTAGTGTTCCACCATGTCCAATTTTTTTTATATTTAGTAACCTTCTAAAATAATAAACTACATCATGGGAAGTCATACCTTTAGGCTTGTGAAAATTAATTATGCCATCCATCTTATCACCTTAGTTTATCTTTTAAATTATGAATTATTGTCTTTTCTGCTTCCTCTATAGTGGAGTATATTGTACAACCTGCAGCCCTAATATGGCCACCTCCGCCCAACTTGGAACAAAGGTTTGAAACATCAACATAACTTTTACTTCTAAGACTTGCCTTTATCTCCCCAACTTCTATTTCTTTAAGAAGAACTGCAACTTCTATATCTTTAATCTTTCTTATAAAGGAGACAATACCCTCAGTATCCTCCCATTTAGCATGAAAGTTTTCTAGCATGGACTGTGTTACACTGGCTATAGCAACCCTATTTTCAAAGTAAAAATTAACTTCTTTTAGGGCATTTATAAATAACCTTGTTCTTTCTAAACTCATATTTTCATATAGGTTAATATTGATTTGAGAAGTTTCAATGCCTGTTTCCATTAATTCAGAAATAATCTTATGAGTTTTTCCACTTACATTTGAATACTTAAAGCCTCCTGTATCTGTACTAATAGCTGTATACAAATTTTCTGCAATCTCCATATCAATATCAATTTGCATTTTTTTTAATATTTCATAAACTATTTCACCAGTTGCAGATGCATCAGGGTAAATAAGATTGAGATTTCCAAAATTTGTGTTACTAACATGATGGTCGATATTAATAGTTATATCTGATATATCAAGTAAGGACTTGTTATCACCTAACCTATCCGGATCACTGGAGTCCAAGGCAATAAAGACATCAATCTTGGTTGGAGGCTCATCCAATTCTTGGATTAAATGAAACTTGGGCAAAAACTCATAATCCTTAGGCATTGTATCATTTTTTAAAAATATGACATCCTTACCCTTTTTAATTAATCCCAGACCCAATCCTAACATAGAACCTATGCTATCCCCATCAGGATTTACGTGGGAAGAAATATAGAACTTAGAATTATTGTCAAATATATCCATAAGGTCATTTAAAGTTCTACTATTTACACTATTCATCTTTTAAATCCTGATTTAATTCCTTAATTAATTCTGACATATGGATGGCCTGTTCTATAGACTCATCAAGATGAAATCTTGGTTCAGGAACATGCCTTAAGTCTAAATTTCGTCCAATTTCTTTCCTAATAAATCCTTTTGCACTTGTTAATCCTTCTATGGCATCTTTTTTAGCTTCTTCATCTCCTAATACAGAAATATAAATATTAGCAAAGCTCAAATCCCTAGTTACTTCAACCCTTGTAACAGTGGTCATAGTATTAATCCTAGGATCCTTAATACCATTATATAAAAGTTGTGATACAAGCTTTTTAACTTCTTCAGATATCCTGTTAATTCTTTTAATATTCATTTTCTACACCTATCTTTCTACTTCTTTAAGGATATAAGACTCTAACATATCTTCCTCTTTAAGATCATTATATCCATCTAGACCTATACCAGCCTCGTAGCCGGATGCTACCTCCCTGACATCGTCTTTAAATCTTTTTAGTGATGATACATTCCCTTCAAAAATAACCACATCATCCCTTAATAATCTTACTTTAGAGTTTCTAGTTATTTTACCATTTAAAACATATATCCCTGCAATAGTATTTCCATTTGGTAGTCTAAAGGTAGCCCTAACCTGACATCTCCCTTGGACTTCTTCTACTATCTTTGGAGCTAATAATCCCTTAACTGCTGATTGAATATCTTCAATAGCCTCATAAATAACCCTGTAAGTTCTTACATCTACCAGCTCTCTTTTTGCAACCTCAATTGCATTTAGGTTTGGTCTAACATTGAATCCTATAACTATAGCATTGGAAGCAGAAGCTAACATAATATCACTTTCAGTTATACCCCCTACGCCACCATGAATAATGTTAATCTTTACCTCTGGATTATCCAACTTGCTTAAGGACTGGCTAATAGCCTCCATAGATCCTCTTACATCAGCTTTAATAATTATGTTAAGATCTTTTATTTCTCCCTCTTTTATTTTTTCAAATAAATCATCTAAGGAAACTTTATAATTTGATTTTAGTTGAATTTCCCTTAGTTCATCCTTTCTTTTATCAGCATAGGTCCTAGCTAGTCTTTCATTTTCAACCTCATAAATTAAACTACCAGCCTCAGGTACTTCAGACAAACCAAGAATTACAGCAGGCATAGATGGACCCGCCTTTTTAATCCTTTTTCCCTTATCATCCAGCATAGCTCTAACCCTTCCGCTAGCTGTACCAGAAACAACCATATTTCCAACTTCCAAAGTTCCCTTTTTAATCAATACAGTTGCCAAGGGTCCCTTCCCCTTATCCAGCTGAGCTTCCACTATAATACCTACAGCATTCCTGTCAGGATTAGCTTTTAATTCCTGCATTTCTGCAACAAGCAGTATCATTTCTAACAAATCTTCGATTCCAGTTCTATTTAGGGCTGATACTGGTACAGTTATAGTATCCCCACCCCAATCCTCTGGTAGTAAGTCATGATCCGCCAATTCCTGTTTAATTCTATCAACATTAGCAGTAGGCTTATCTATTTTATTGATAGCAACTATAATTGGAACTTGAGCTGCTTTTGCATGGCTGATTGCCTCAACTGTTTGTGGCATAATACCATCATCAGCTGCAACAACTAATATAGCTATATCTGTTACCTGTGCCCCTCTGGCTCTCATGGAAGTAAAGGCTTCATGGCCAGGTGTATCTAAAAATACAACCTTTTTATTATCAACATTTACTGCATAAGCACCGATATGTTGGGTAATTCCTCCAGCCTCACTTTTTGTCACCCTAGTTTCCCTAATAGCATCTAATAAGGACGTTTTTCCATGGTCTACATGGCCCATTACAGTCACAACTGGAGGCCTTAGTTTTAAATCCTCTGGATTATCCTCAAAATCCAATTCATCTTTTAGGTTTGTTGATGATATTGACTCTTTAACAATAATCTTAACCCCAAATTCATCAGCCAATATAGCTGCAGTATCAGCATCTATATTTTGATTTTGGTTAACCATTATGCCTAGGCCTATAAGTTTGCTAATTATTTGTGAGCTGGTTATTTCCATTTTATCAGCTAAATCCCTTACTATTATACTTTCCCCTATTTCTATGGCCGGCCCTGAGTTTTCCTGAATATCTTCTTTAACTATTTCATCTTCCTCATCTTTAAAATTAGTTTTCTCAGAATCATCTACACTACTAGCCTCCGAATCTTCATCCTCCAATAATAAGGTCTTTAGTAATTCAGCTTCATCTGCCTCTAAAGTATTCATGTGACTACTTGCCTCAATTCCTAGTTCTAAGGCCTTTTCTAGTAAATCTTTACTACTTAAATTTAATTCCTTTGCTAATTCATATATTCTAAGTTTTGTCATATAATGCACCCCCTATTTAATTTAAAGGTGTTTATTTAATTAATTATCTTGTTTTCTATGTCCTCTTTTAACCTTTCAATAGTTTCTTTTGATATATCTATAGCCAGACTTTTTGAAATTCTTTTTGTACTAATTGACTCATTTAGACAGTCAATATTTGGACAAATATAAGCACCTCTTCCATTTACCTTGCCAGTAAAATCTACCAATACTTCATTATCAGCCTTTTTTACTATTCTTATTAATTCTTTTTTAGCTTTGTTTTCACCACACCCTAAGCATTTCCTAAGAGGAATCTTTCTTTTCTTCACAGTATCACCCCTATTGCTCTATTAATTCTTCATATTGGGTTTCGGATTTAATGTCAATTTTCCAGTTAGTAAGTTTTGCAGCCAGTCTTGCATTTTGGCCCTCTTTTCCAATTGCTAATGATAGTTGATAATCAGGTACGATTATCAAGGCTGACTTTTCTTTTTCATCTATTTCAACATTTATAACCTTTGATGGACTAAGACTGTTGGCTATAAATTCCTTAATATCCTTACTCCAGATTACTATATCTATTTTCTCACCATTTAATTCATCAACTATAACTTTAACCCTACTACCCTTATGGCCAACACAGGCTCCCAAAGGGTCAACATCAGGGTCTTTTGAATATACTGCTATTTTTGTCCTTGAACCCGCTTCCCTAGCAATAGAAAATATATCTACAATACCATTGTTTATCTCTGGTACTTCCAGTTCAAATAGCCTTTTAACTAAACCAGGATGAGATCTGGATAAAATTATTTGTGGTCCTTTTGTGGTCTTTTTTACCTCTAAAATAAGTAACTTTAGCCTATCAGATTGGTTATAGGTTTCTCCATCTATTTGCTCTACAGGGGGCAAAATGCCCTCAGTTTTACCTAGGTCTACAAAGACATTGTTCTTTGAAATTCTTTGTATCATTCCTGTAATAATTTCATTTTCCCTATTTATAAATTCATCAAAGATTACATCTCTTTCTGCATCTTTTATCCTTTGAATAACAACTTGTTTTGCAGTCTGAGCAGCTATTCTACCAAAATCCTTAGGTGTAATTTCAATTCTTACACTATCTCCTATAAAATATTTATCACTTATTTTTTGTGCTTCATTTATACTAATTTCTAGATATTCATTTTCTACTTCTTCTACTACCTCTTTGATAGCATATACCTTGGCTCCACCTGTTTCCTTATCCATTTCAACAATAACATTTTGAGAAGACCCAAAGTTTTTTCTATAACTAGAAATTAATGCTGATTCCAAGGCTTCATAAATTGTATCTTTTGAAATCCCTTTTTCTTTTTCGATTTCATGAAGAGCATTTATAAAATCTGTATTCACAATTTTAACCTCCCTAAAAATTCACTTTAAGTTTAATTAAAGAAATAAATTCTCTTTTAATGAATAATTTATTATTCCCATTGTCAGAAATAATAATTTCACTTTCATTAAAGTCTAAAAGTTCTCCATCATACTTTTTTTTATTATCAATGGCCTTATATAGGTTGATTTCAATTTCCTTACCTATATTTCGTTTTAAATCCTTATCTGTTTTAAGTGGCCTGTCTAGGCCTGGGGATGATACCTCTAAATAGTAAGTCTCACTAATAGGGTCCTCTGTATCTAGGTATTGGCTAATCTTCTCACTAAAAACTTGGCAGTCCTCTAAATGTATGCCTCCTGGCTTATCAATATAGATCCTCAAAAAATTACTACCAAATTCTTTTTTATACTCAACATCTACAAGTTCAAACCCTAAGTCTATCGCTATAGAATCACTTTTTTTATAAATAAGATTTATTAAGTTTTTTCTAGTCATAGTTACCTCCAATTTATATTTAAATTAATTCACAATACTATAAAAAATCAAGAGTGGGTGCGTCCCACTCTTAGAAGAAAATTGTATTATTGATAATAATATTATAACACCTTTTTCTATTTTAATCAAATATTAAAAAGACTTATTTGATTGCTTTCAGGCAAGTCTTTTAGGCATCCATGCCTATCTAAAGCTCCAATCACTGTTTTAGTTACCTTGCCTCTAGAAAGAAGATCTTCAACTGACATAAACTTTGAAATTTCTCTTTCCCTAACAATTTTCCTTGCTGCATTTTCTCCTACACCAACCAAAGCCTTAAGAGGTGGCAAAATACTATCTCCCTCAACTATAAATCTGTCACTATCCGACTTATATAGGTCAATATTTTTAAATGTTAGACCCCTATGATACATTTCTCTAACAACCTCTAATACAGTTAATTGATTCTTTTCCTTATCACTAGCCTTATTGCCTAGAGCCTCAAGTTCCTCTATGCGGTATGATACACTTTCTATTCCTCCCAAAATCAACTGGGCATCAAAATCATTGGCCTTAGTAGTAAAATAGGTTGCATAAAAGGCACCAGGATAATATACCTTAAAATAGGCAATTCTAAAGGACATCATTACATAAGCTACAGCATGAGCCTTTGGGAACATATATTTTATTTTATTGCAGGATTCCATATACCAATCAGGTAAGTTTAATTTTAACATCTCTCTTTCATCATCTTGTGATAGGCCCTTACCTTTTCTTACGTTTTCCATAATATGAAAAGACTTACTTTTTTCTAGTCCAGCATTTATTAAGTAAAGCATAATATCTTCTCTAGTAGAAATTACATCAGAAAGTTGTGCCTTGTTTTGCCTAACTAGGTCCTGAGCATTATTAAGCCAAACATCCGTCCCATGGGATAAACCACTTATTCGCACAAGTTCCGAAAACTTATTTGGCCTTGTATCTACCAACATCTGTCTTACAAACCTTGTTCCAAATTCTGGTATACCTAGTGTTCCAACCTTACAATCAATTTCCTTCTCTGTAATATTTAAAGATTCTAAGCCACTGAAGATTTTCATTGTATTCTTTTCGTCTAAAGGAATTGTGCTTGGGTCAACATTTGTTAATTCTTCAAGCATTTTTATAATACTAGGAACATCATGACCTAAGATATCTAGTTTAAGAATCCTTCCACTTATAGCATTGTAATCAAAGTGAGTTGTAATAACTCCAGTCCTTGAATCATTGGCAGGGTATTGTACAGGTGTAAAATCTAGTATATCCTTATCCTTGGGGACTATCATAACCCCCCCTGGATGTTGGCCAGTGGTCCTTCTAATTCCTGTGCATCCTTTTAACAATCTATTTACCTCTGCTGAACTAACATTAACATCTTTTTCTTCAAAAAATTTCATGACAAATCCATAAGCTGTTTTTTCAGCTATGGTTCCAATTGTTCCAGCCCTAAATACATAGTCCTTTCCAAAAATATCTTCTATATACTTATGTGCCTTTATTTGATATTCTCCTGCAAAATTCAAATCTATATCTGGTTCCTTATCACCTTCAAATCCCAAAAATACTTCAAATGGAATATCTTGTCCATCCTTATTAAGTGGAGTATTGCAAGCCGGACAAAGTTTGTCTTCAAGGTCTGAGCCTGATGAAACTTCTCCATTGGTAAAAAATTGTGTATATTTACAATTTGGACATATATAATGAGGCTGTAAAGGATTGACTTCAGTTATCCCACTCATGGTAGCTGCAAAGGATGACCCTACTGACCCCCTTGAACCAACTAAATATCCATCCTCATTAGACTTCCATACCAATTTCTGTGCAATTATATACATAACTGCATAACCGTTTTTAATAATAGAATCTAATTCTTTATTTAAACGATTTTCCACTAAATCCGGTAAGGGGTTACCATATAATTCCAAGGCCCTTTCATATGTTATTTTTTTTAATTCTTCTTCTGCACCTTCTATAACAGGGGGAAAGGTTCCATCTGGTATAGGCTTAATATCTTCTATCTCATCATTTATTAGGTTTGTATTTTCAACAACAAGCTTATAGGCAGTTTCCTCACCTAAATATGCAAAATCTTCAAGCATCTCTTCAGTTGTTTTAAAATACAAGGGAATTTTTTCATTGGCATCCTTATAACCCTGGCTAGTCATTAAAATTCTTCTGAATATTTCATCCTCTGGTTCAAGAAAATGCACATCACCAGTAGCTACAACAGGCTTCTTATATTTCCCACCTAATTCAACAATCTGCTTATTTATATCTTGTATCTGTCCCTTG
>CAZFIO010000027.1:0-16448 GCA_964519585.1 uncultured Tissierellaceae bacterium | reverse complement strand
ATCCTTATTCCTATCCAAATTAGGGATACTGGTATCTGCATTTGGAAAATCCCTAAGGATTTTGGTGATATAGGCCTTGTTACAATAAGGCATTAACTGCCTCACTATGCTTTCCCCGCCTGTTACAAAAACCTTCATTTCTCTCTTTAGATTTATCTTTTCTAACATAGGAAAAAGCTTCTCTATACTATCTATGATATAAAAACCCCTATTATCAAATTGCCTACTGCTTGTGATAAGTATGTTGGTCCTATTGGGAAGGGGGTTTTGACCTGGAATTGCCTCCAAGGTTCTTCTCCCCATTATTACTATATTTCCTTCTGTTAGTCTTTTAAATCTTTTAAGATCTTGCCTAATTTCTGCCAACATACCACCAGCAAAACCTATATCCCATGATTTATCTACAGCAAATATTAGTATCATTTCTTAGATCTCCTTTAGGCCCCTTTTATCCTTTAAAAAAAGACAGGAATCTTCTGTCTTTTTTATACAAATATTAATAAGATTGAAGTTGAGATAACTAGTATCCCAATATTAATTAGTGCATACCACCTATATTCCTTGTACAAATCAAAGATGTTTGTTCCCATTTCCTGAATGGTAAGAATCTGGCATAGGTGGATTGGTGAAAAATAGTAGCCATAAAACCCACTGGCAAAGAGAAAAAATATGTAAACATATAATTTATTCAAAGGCAAATTCATCATGATTAAAAAAGGTAGTGTTACAGCCATGGGGACACTGGAGTTTCCAGTAATAAAACCAAAAAACATGGCTACAAACATGAAAATACCCAAAATTACAAATTGATTGTTTGCCATGGCAAATATCTTTTCAATAAATAGGATTAATTCATCCATATTTAAGATTATATCCTTAATTATAAGTATGCCTGTCACCGTAACGATTGCATCCCAATTCATTGATTTAGTGATTTGCCCTAGGAAGCCTTTTCTATCACTTAAGAAATATAAGCACAGTATAGAAAACAACATAGATATAAAAAATGGAAAATTTGTCATGCTATCAATTAGGACAGAAATATATATAGGGGAGGTAAGTAGGATGAGTCTTAGGAACTCCTTGACTGGGGAACTTTTTCTTTCAACCTTTATACTTTTTACCTTCCTAACATATAGAAAATACCCAGAAACCAGTATGCCTATTATTAAGATAGAATTTAACATAATAAACTTATAAATATTTAGTTGGGGCAGGGATGATTGAATAAGTAAAAGGGATGATCCATAGGGTAGAAAAAATAGGGATATATGCCTGAAAACTAAGTTTATGGCTGTCCTTCTTACTGGCGAAATCTCTAGTTCATCCCCCATATTATTTATAAATGGTGCAGATAGGGCTGCTCCACCAGGTATGGAAAGCATACCCATCATGGGTGGTATAACCATTAGTATAAGCTTTTTATCATTGATAATGTTTAGCATGCTGTCAACAATCCTATCCAGAAGATTGTAGTGTTTCATTAGACCTCCTAGTATCCCTACTATGGCTACCGTTAGGATTGTGTCTACAGATGCCGTTTCCGTAAAAACCCCTATTACAATAGACCCAAAGGTAGAAAGTCCTATTCTTGATAAAATTCCTAAAATCAATCCAGCCCCTAGAATAGAAGTACCTAAATTTAACTTTAACTTATTAAGGATTGGTATAGATAAAAAAGCTATAATAATAATTACAAATTGGCCCATGACTCCCCCTCCATTCTTATGTGTATACACCCAGTCTCCTGATTATACTTGACGCAGACTTCCTTTTAAATCTATATTCATCTCTATTGTATCCCATTTATTTCCCAATGTCATAAGATAATTCTTAATCATCCTAGGAAAGTCCTTGTCATCTTCTTCTATTATACACATAATCGTTGGTCCGGCGCCACTTAGAAATGCACCTAATCCGCCAAATTCTTCAGCCTTTTTTATTATATTATGAAAGTCTGGGATTAATTCACCCCTATAGGGTTGGTGGAGTTTATCTTTTAATCCGTACTTTAATAAATCAAACCTCCCATTTGCCAAGGCTGAAAGCAAGAGGGCCACCCGGCTAACATTACTTATTCCCTCCTTATAATCTATAAGATTGGGTAGGACTGCCCTAGCCTCCTTGGTGGACAGGGTAAAGTCTGGAACAAGGGCAAAAAATTTAAGACCCTTGTGGATTTGAAATTGATTATAGAGTGGCTTGTTTTCTTCCATGATGGAAACCGTCAAACCTCCAAAAAGGGCCGGACTTATATTGTCTGGGTGGCCTTCTATATCCACTGCCAGTTGGAATATTTCATCCTTACTTAGGATGGAACCAGCAATTTCATTGGCCCCCAAAACCCCTCCCAAGATACAGGAAGCAGAACTTCCCAAACCCCTTGAAACAGGAATATTAATATGGCCCTCTATCCTAATCCCCTTGACCCTATAGCCTATTTTTTCAAAGGTTCTTTCCATAGCCCTATATACAAGATTGTCCTTGTTTGTATATCTTTCATCAAAACCTAGAATTTCAAAACCTTCCTCTATTTCTTCAAAGATAAATTCATTGTAAAGGTCCAAGGCTAGTCCTAGAGTATCAAAACCCGGTCCTAGATTTGCGCTGCTTGCAGGTACTCTAACCTTAATCATTTCTGCCACCTACCTTTAAAAATTCCATTATTGAATCCTTCATCTCATTTTTATCAATAACCTTCTTATGCCTAATTTCTTTTTCTTTTAGTGACCTAATATTTTCTGGTATTTCTATATTTGATAATTTTGAAATCTCTTCCAATATGGAAAACTCATCCCTATCCTGACTATGAATCCCTATAGAACTGGCAATTTTTTGGCCAAACTTAAAGGGTGATGCAGTAGAGGCTATAAGGGTTTTTCTATCATCCTTAGTCTCTTCCCTGTATTTCTTATAGACAGAGTAGGCTACTGCTGTATGGGAGTCCATAAGATAGCCTTGATCAAACATTTCTTTTATTGCTTGGCTGACTTCTTCTTCATTGGCATAGTTCCCATAAAAGTCACTAGAATTTAAATCTGAGATTTCATAGTAGCCCTTCTTGGCCAGGTCTTCCATCTTTTCTCTTACAAGCTTGTGGTCTCCATTACTTAAGTGGAAAATTAATCTTTCCAGATTGCTGGAGATTAAAATATCCATGGAAGGTGAAGATGTCAGAATTAAATCTTTATTTATATCGTATTGTCCAGCCCTGAGGAATTCTGTAAGTACCTTGTTATCATTGGATGCACATATTAGTTTATTTACAGGGAGTCCCATTTCCTTGGCGTAGTAGGCTGCCAATATATTTCCAAAGTTTCCTGTAGGAACAACTATATTTATCTGGTCACCTAGTTGGATTTCCTTTGCCTTCACTAGCTGTATATAGGCATATATGTAATAGGCAACTTGAGGAACCAACCTTCCTATATTGATGGAGTTGGCAGAGGATAGGATATAATTATTCTCCTCTAGTAGATCCTTAAATTCCTTGTTGGAGAATATCTCCTTTACCCCACTTTGGGCATTGTCAAAGTTACCCCTTATACCCACTACCAGGGCGTTGTCCCCTTCCTGGCTGGTCATTTGAAGTTTTTGCACCTTGCTTACTCCATCTTCAGGATAGAAAACTATAATTTTTATGCCCTCCACATTTGCAAAACCTTCTAGGGCTGCCTTGCCTGTGTCTCCTGAAGTGGCTGTAAGAATGACTATTTCTCGGTCTACCCCCTTCTTTCCCTTGGCCAGCTTCATAAGCTGGGGTAGGATGGACAGGGCCATGTCCTTAAAGGCCAGGGTTGGTCCATGGTATAGCTCTAGAAAACTTATCCCCTTTGCCTTTTTTATGTCAACTATATCTTCACTGGTAAATTTGTTATCATAGGCCTTATTTACTGCCTCTTCTAGGTCTTCATTGCCTAGGCTAGGGAAAAAAGATTCTAAAACATACAGGGCTAGTTCCCTATAATCCATGTCCATTAGATTTCCCAAATCTCCAAGACAGGGTAAAGAGGTGGGAACAAAAAGTCCCCCCTCCTTAGAAATTCCTTGTAAAATTCCCTGGGCAGAATCCACCCATATATCTTTATCTCTAGTAGAAACATATTTCATAAAATCACTTCCTCTTTTAACGATAGTTTCAATGGTAGAACGGTTGTTGAACAATAGTTTGGAGACCTCTCCACTGCGGTCGAGGTGACTTGTGAACAAAGGGGACGGGAAATTTTATTCATCTCCTCTTTTGACTCAAAACTAGGCCCCAATAACAATCGCTTGTCTATTGCTTGTCTATTGCTTGTCTATCGCTTGTCTATTGTTATCTATTGTTCCCCTATTGTTCAGCAATTGTTATCTATTGTTCCAATACTCTCGCGATAAAATACTGATCTTTTTCTATACCTAGATCTTTAAGCATTTGATAAAGCTCTTTTAGCTCTACTTCCTTAGTAAATACTGCTAGACAGTCATCTGATTCCAGGTTTTTTTCTTCTATCCTTTTCAGGGCCTCTTTTACTTGATCATTGACCTTGGAAATCCTTAGATAGAATCTTCCCTTGACTAAGGAATTATTATTTTTTAAGTCCTTATCTCCCATAAGGCTATCCTTCCTATAGGATCCAAGACCTATATCAATTAGGTCTGTAAGTATGGCATTGGCTGTTGGTAATTTTCCTGCTCCTGGACCGTAGAATTTCAGCTCTCCTACATTGTTTCCTAGAAAGGCTACTGAGTTAAAGGCTCCATTTACATTAGCAAAGTAGGAATCCATGCCTACAATTGTGGGCATAACCAAGGCTAGGTAGCCATCCCCTTCCTTCCTCACTTCCCCTATAAGTTTTACTGTAGAGTTCTCTTCCTTGATCTTTTCTATATCAAAGGAAGATATTCTTTCTATTCCCTCAAGAATTATGTCTTCTTCAGAAACTTTCCCCTGCAAACCTAAAGTTCCTAGAATTCTAAGTTTCCTAAGGGTATCATGTCCTTCTACATCTGCTGCTGGGTCTGCCTCAGCATAACCTAGGTCCTGAGCCTGCTTTAATACATCCTTATAACCTAGTCCCTCTAAAAACATCCTACTTAAGATATAGTTGCAGGTTCCATTTAGGATTCCCTGTAGTTTGTCCAATTCATTTAAGACTAGGTGTTCCTTAAGTGGTTTTAATACTGGTATCCCACCTGCTACACTGGCTTCATATAAAAGGGCCCGCTTGTTTTCAAGTGCCAAGCCATTTAGCTCCTCAAAATACTTGGATAAGATAGCCTTGTTTGCAGTCACCACATGTTTGCCATTTTTAAGGGCAGCCTTTATATAGCCATAGCCTTCTTCTAGGCTACTGGTTACCTCCACTACAATTTGAATTTCCTCATCATTTACTATATCTTCAGCCCTGTTTGTAAGAACCCCAGCTGGTAAATCTAGGCCTCTATCTTTTTCTAGGTCCTGAACCATTATCCTTTTTATATTAACTTTTTGTCCTAATAAATTTTCCAAGTCTTTTTCTCTTTCAGAGATAATCTCAACTACACCTTGTCCTACTGTTCCAAGGCCTAATATTCCTATATTTAACATATGCTCCCTCCTATAAACCTTTCGCTACTTCTTCAGCTATTTGGACTGCATTTGTGGCTGCACCTTTTCTTATATTGTCTGCCACTACCCATAGGTTTAGGCCGTTTTCTACTGAAAAATCTCGCCTTATTCTTCCAACAAGAACTTCATCCTTGCCAGCTACATCTAAAGCCATGGGGTAAAGATTCTTCTTTACATCATCCCTAAGCTCTAGTCCTGGAAAGTTTGCCAATAGTTCCTTTACTTCATCTAGGTCAAATTCCTTTTCCAATTCTACATTGATTGATACACTATGACCATAAAGGACCGGAATTCTTACAGTTGTTGCTGTAATTTCAATAGAATCATCCTTGAGTATTTTCTTGGTTTCGTCTATCATTTTCATTTCTTCTTTTGTATATCCATTGTCCAAAAATACATCAATATGGGGCAGTGCATTGCCTTGGATTTGATGGGGGTAAAATTCTACATTTCCCTCTTCCAAGTCCTTAATTCCCCCCAAGCCTGAACCGGATACTGCTTGGTAGGTGGAGTAAATAACCCTTTTAATCCCGTATCTATCATAAAGTGGTTTCAAGGGTAGAACTGATTGGGTTGTGGAACAATTTGGGTTTGCTATAATTTTATTTGACCCAATATCCTCTGAGTTGATTTCTGGGACTACTAGTGGTATATCCTCTACCATCCTAAATACGCTGGAGTTATCAACCACTACTATCCCTTTCTCTGCTGCTATAGGTGCATAAACCTCACTTATGGCTCCACCTGCTGCAAAAAGGGCTATATCCATATCCCTATCAAAGGAATCTTCTTTTAACTCCTCTACTGTATATTCTTTTCCTCTGAATTCAAGCTTTTCTCCAGCAGACCTTTTAGAAGAAAATAGGTAAAGATTTCCTAGAGGAAAATCTCTTTCTTCCAGCACCTTTAATATGGTTCCTCCTACCAGTCCAGTTGCTCCTAATACAGCTAAGTTTACTTTTTTCATTTTTCTTCCTCCTCTTTAAATGCCTTATATATTGCTCCTATGGCCTTATCAAAATCTTTGTTTTCGATTCCAACTATTACATTTAATTCGCTGGAGCCCTGAGTTATCATCCTTATGTTTACATCATTTTCTGCTAGGGCTGTAAATATCTTAGCAGATATACCCTTGGTCTTAATCATTCCCCTGCCCACCACTGCAATTAGGCTCATTTCCTTATAGTAGACTATGGAATCAGGGTTACAGTATATGCCTATTTCTGTCATAACCTTTTCTAACTTATTATCTATTTCTGCATTGGACACTACTAGGGAAATGGAGTCTATGCTGGATGGCATATGTTCTACAGTAATATCGTTGGTTTCCAAGACAGAAATTAGTTTCCTTAAGAAAGAACTATCCTTACTCATAAGAGTTTTCTCTATGGTAATAACTGTGAAGTTCTTCTTGCCAGCTATCCCTGTTATAGAACCAGCATAGGCTACTTCCCAGTCCTCATTTACAATCATGGTTCCAGGGTCTTCTGGTGCATTGGTATTTTTAATATTTATAGGTATTCCAGATGCCTTGATGGGAAATATAGCTTCCTCATGAAGGACAGGTGCCCCCATATAGGATAATTCTCTAAGTTCCTTGTAGGTTATGCTTTTTATGGTTTTTGGATTGTCCACAATCCTAGGATCTGCCATAAGGAATCCTGATACATCGGTCCAGTTTTCATATAGGACAGCCTTTCTTCCATTGGAAATTATTGAACCTGTAATATCTGACCCACCTCTAGAAAAGGTTTTGATCTTTCCATCTGGTCTAGCACCATAGAAACCTGGAATTACACCATAATCCACTTGAGCAAATCTTTTCACGATTTCTGCCTCAGTTTTTTGGCTATCAAATTCCTCCTTTTCATCGAAGAATATAAATTCTTTAGGATCTAAAAATTCAAATCCTAGGTAATTTGCTAGTATAATTCCATTTAAATATTCACCCCTAGAGGCACAATAGTCCTTGCTGGCCCCATTGGCAATCTTTGTTTTGATTTCATTCAGCACCTTTTCAATCCCAATATCTAAATCTAACTCTTTGCAAATTTCTAAATATCGACCTTCAATAATAGAATAAACCTCCTCAAAGTTTAGTCCATGGGATGCTAGCTGGTGGCACATATACAGTAGATCAGTAATTTTGTGGTCTTTTGAATCTCTTTTTCCTGGTGCTGAAGGAACTATGTATCTTCTTCTTTTGTCGCTGGTGATTATGTCTTTCACCTTAATAAATTGCTTGGCATCTGCCAAGGATGATCCTCCAAACTTTGCTACAATAATTTCTCCCAATTTTCTCCCTCCCCTTATTTTAACGATAGTTGAACAATGGTTGAACGATTGGTTGAACCATGGTTGAACCATTGTTTCTGGCTGTATTTGACCTACTAAAGCTCATTGCTCCCTTTGCTAACCATTTGATTATTTGTTCTCTTGAATTTAATTATTTCACTAGAGGATGACGCAGTCTCGAAACTCAAATCTATTTATTCGCTTTGCTCATATGGATTTGGTTCTCGTTGCGTTTGACCTACTAAAACTCATTGCTCCCTTTGGTCGCATTCGCTAAGTTAGGTCATAAAAAAAAATAGCTCGTCCTATATAGGACGAGCTTATCTATCTCGCATCCACCTAATGCACAATTAAGTTTAGGCTATAACGTATGCCAACGCATGTTCCTACTGCTTTCAGAACAGAGCTCATAGGTGGTTTTCAATCTAATGTACCAAAGGAACCTTGCACCCGGTGGATTCCTATCTCTTGTGGCCTAATTAAATCTACTCTTCCTATTCTAAGCTTTGAACTATCTTACAACTTTATCAAATAAAAGTCAAGAAGTCTTTTAAAAATTTTTTAATGCTTGGAGTATGATGCCCCTCTGTCCTTTTTAGTCTTAACCACATATACAATGAAAATTATAAGGCTAAGGGCCCATAAACCGTATCCTCCATAGGAGATAAGTTTTGAACTTTTATCTAATGGTTGGTCAAATTCTATAAAGGCAAACTTCATATTGTTTTGACTATCCAAATGGACCAGGTCTGCCTTGCCTTCTGAGTCAAGTCCATGGGTAATTAAGGCTTCTTCATATAGCCAACCATTAATCTTATTGTTAAATTCTATACTCTTGTCTAGGTCTGTGATTAGTTTGCTGATTTCAACTTCATGTTCTATATATTCATTGCTATTTAATAGCCTAGAATCATCTTCTGGTAAAACTTCATTTACTAATATGGAGGCCTTATTCTTTGGATTTGAAACCAGTAAAACCTCTTTTACTATATTATTCTTTTCATCTATAAGAAATACATAACCCTTGTTTTCCTTGTCTATAGCTAGAATATAATTATTAGAATCTAAGGAATAATAAAATCCTGCACTGGGGTCTTCTTCATTCATCAAGATTTTCTCAAATCCTAAGTCTTCCATAGACTTGTCAAGTAGGGAGTCAACTATTAGCTCATAGGTTTTCCCATCCTTACTTGGTAGGAATGTTGATTTTTCTGGTTTATTTAGCTTGATTTTAAATTCCTGCTCTAGCCTATCCTGGGTAGCCTTGATGACAAATTCTAGACTGTCTTCCCCTGGCTTAAACACAAGGTTTTCATCATACTTTATCTCTACATCATCTTTAATTGTAGAAACTTTTAATTTTATATTATCTATATTTCTAGGCAGGCTAGTTTCATAGTTAAACTTTTCTGATTCAGGCTTAATCTCACCTACCTTTTCCCCACTTAACCTATCTGAGTTGGAGATGATTTCAATATCCGTAATTAAAGGGGTCTTCATCCTTTTTGCTAGTTCTTCCTTTAACTTCTTCTCCGCCTCTTTTTTTTCCCTTTCTGTATCGTCGAGCTGTGGAGCTTTTGGAAGTGTGGTGGCTTTTGCTGTAACATTTACCGTAAATGTCTTATTAAAGCTAAATTTCTCTCCTGACAAGCTTTCCCCTTTGAAGTCTACCTTGACAGTTGATTTTCCAACCTTTAATCCAGTTAAACTAATAGTTTGTGATGGGTTTGCTGTCTGTGATTCCCCAGAATCAGCCCATATTCTAGTTGAGTCAACCTTAATAACAGAATTGTCCCCCACAGAAACGGTACCCTGAAAAAAACCACCTGGTGCTTTTGCACTAATTTTAATTGATCCTTTTTGCCCTACTGTTAAGTTCGAGGTTACAGTTGCTTGTCCTGAACTAGCATATACTACTGAAACTGATAATAGTAACATGAGAACTACAAGTATTGTTATCTTTTTCTTTTTAATAGATTTCATATAATTACTCCTTTATCTCTTTTATTCCTAGATAGTGACGTTTAATTTCCATCATATCAAAACCATCTACTACCCCATCCTTGTTTATATCAGCAGCTTCAAACTGATCACCCTTTAGTTCTTTTATACCTAAATAGTGTCTCTTTATCTCCATCATATCAAAGCCATCAATTACACCATCACCATTTATATCTCCCTTTTTGTACTCTGATGGTTCATCGTCTAATAATTCTATATAGTCCATGCTTACAAATCCTGTTACCCCTTTATATGTGGTTCTTGCCCAACCAATACTTGTTGGCTCCACTAGAATTTTTGTACCACTGAGTATTGTTCCAAGTACGTTTGATGATGTGCTATATGATCTTCTTATATTTAAATTATCCGTAGTTTTGGCATTTACTGGATCTTCATATGCTATCTCCCCAAAGTCTGGTTTATCTGGTAGTTTTCCTTTTGTACCATAGGCCTTTACTCCCTTAATTGTAGAAATATTGTCCTCTATATAGGCAAATTCTCCGTAGGCATCTAGGGTCCCCTTGGAGTTTGTCATCCAGGGTATAGTTTTAATCCTGCCACTTCTTTCTCCCAGGTTTACTATAATCTGATTTTTCATAGCTCTTCTAGTTGTGTACCATTCCCTATCTGTGGCTTCATTTCTTACTGTATAGGTCCTACCATCTTCTAATAAAGAAAGGTCGTAGGCATTTAAGTCCTTAAATCCATTTATCTTATCCATACGATAATACATACCAGCTATCTTTATTCCATAATATGGATCCGACGCATATGATACTGTTATTCCTGCTGACTTATTCCCAAAGGATGGCCCAAAATGACGCCAGTCATCTACCTTCATATAGCCCGCAATTTGCTTGTCCATATGAATTGCAATAGCTTCACCTATGTTTTTGTAAGATTCTGCCAGGTCTGGATTGGAATCTACTGCCCTCCAACCAAAAACATTTTTCCTGTTTTTTGCATAGGAGCTTGTTCCATAGGCAGATTCAAGGTTAGCCTGTTGAAATATAAGTACAGGGTTCATACCATACTTTATACCCTGCTCTATAAAATGATAGGTCTCATTCATCATTACTGAATCATACTTACCATAGTAGTCCAAAAAGTTTTCAAAGGATTCCGGACTATGGTTGGTCATGGTTCTCAAGGGTAACCATTGGAAATATGAGTAATATTCATCACCTATTTGATTTTCTAGATCCCTATCTGTAAAAAACCTTATTCCATCTGGTGAATAGTAAACCTGGCCTCTTTCAAGAAAGTCTGGAGCTGCCCCATAAGTCAGTTCTAGGCTCAATCCTGGATAGGGTCTTACTGCTTTTACATTTATCTCCTTTACCCCATCATTTTCGTATACCCTGTATTCCTCTTGGTAAGGCCTAATTGAATAGACCTTTTTGGAGTCTGCATTATATGTACCATTACCACCTAGATTAATTTGAATTCCGTTTTCTATATATATCATAGGTATAATATCAGTTTTTACTATATCTACATAGCCTCTTCCACCCTGGATCTCTATATCTGCAACTATCCTTCCATTTGATAGGAAATAATCATATACATACATCATATAGTGGGCGGGAATATAGGTATGTCTATCTGTAAGATTTTTATTGTTAAAAATCTTAAGGGTGACATTTGCATTTTCATGCCCTGGCCTATAGGGAAATGATTGGGCCTGGCCTCGACTTGCCGCTACTATCTTTAGGGGTGAGGGATTTTTAGCATGGGTAATAACACCATTTTCGTATTCTAGCATTTCTTCCTTGGCTTCATCAAAATTCTCAAAGGAATCTATATACTCAAAGACAACTTCTTTTCCAGTATCCCCTACACTTAGGTCATAAACCTCATATTCAATTGTCTCAGCTTTTGTAATAATCGATAAATTGATAATAATTATAAATAAAATTAGACCTATAGATAAAATATATTTATAATTATACTTTTTTAAAATCATCTTCCTACTCCCCTTCTTTTAATAAGATTGACAAGAGTATTATATCATTTAATTCCTGGCTTGTCTTTAAGAAACCATAAAAGGTAAACTTAACCAGTCTACCTTTTATGCCTTATAATTATATATTGGCTTGATTATATCAAGAATTTCTACTGCATCTCCCATGTTTTCAATTATTTCTTCCATAGGCTTGTAAGCATCAGGGCTTTCGTCCAAGGTTCCCTTGTGAATAGATGTTGAGTATATACCCTCCATACTTGACTTAAAGTCTTCAAAGTCTAGTTTCTCCTTTGCTACATTCCTACTCATAAGTCTTCCCGCCCCATGGGGTGCAGAATAGTTCCAATCTGGGTTACCCTTGCCTAGAGCAAGGATTGAGCCATCCCTCATATTGATTGGAATTAGGATCTTTTCCCCTTCATAGGCAGATATGGCACCCTTCCTAATTATATTGTCCTTAAAGTTAATATAATTATGAATAGTTTCAAAGTGTGAAAATTCATTTAGGTCTCTACCCAGCAAGCTGGTAAGAATTACCTGGGCCATGGTTTCCCTGTTTAGGCTGGCATATTCCTGGCATATCTTCATATCATGAAGGTATTTATCCCTATAAACCCCTGTAAGATAACAAAGGTCTTTAGGATATTTAGCTTGTAAATCCTTGTATTCTTTCTTTAGCTTATCAAGTTCCTTTTTTATTTCCTTTCTTCTACCCTTAGACTTATATTCTTCAATTAGTTTTTCTTTTTTCTTGAAATATTCTTCCTTACCACTGCATAAGTCTACGGCTAGTCTCTGGTATATTTCGGCAACTTGTTTACCAAGATTCCTTGAACCAGAATGAATTACCAAGTATTTTTTCCCCTGCTTATCCACTCCAACTTCGATGAAGTGATTTCCGCCCCCCAGAGTTCCTATACTTCTTTCCATTCTTTTTGTATTCCTTAAGTCTCTTATGCAGTGTAATTCTTGAAGTTTTTCGTATCTTTCCTTCCTGCCTTCATGAACATTTTTTCCTGATGGGATTTTGTTATGGATGATTTTATCCAGCCTAGCCAGGTCAATGTCAATATGACCTAATTCCACTGTAAGCATACCACAACCTATATCTACGCCTACAATGTTGGGGATAACCTTGTCACCCATATCTGCAGTAAAACCAATGACACATCCCATGCCTTGATGAACATCTGGCATTATTCTTACGGTAGAGCCTTGAACAAAGTCCTGGTTTAGGAGATTGATGATTTGATCCCTAGCACCTTCTTCTAAGTCTTTGGTAAAGACCCTTGCCATACCGTATTTACCTTGTAAATCTAACAATTTATCACCCCTTATAACAATAGACTAGCGGTTGTCAAGCAATAGTCAAGCAGTAGCCTAGCAATTGTTAAAAACTAAAAAGCATAAAGCTTAAAGCATAAGGAAAAGATTGTTTTGAGCATTGTTGTCATTCTGGGATAGCAGGATAAGCCTTTTAATTATTACTGTGATTATGGGCATGCCCCCCACCCTTGTTGTCATGGTGGACCTGGTCTAGTACTATAACCAGGGACAAGATAAAGGCTTGATCCTCGTCATCATTTATGTCCACTGTATAGGTATCCGACCAGGATATCCATTTTTTGCTTATCCAGGCCACTGTCCTACCATTTTTTAATATGTTAAATTCATGTGCAAATATATTGCCTTCTATGGTGAAGTTTCCATAGTGACTGTCTATATTGAACCTAGGTTTGAAAAAGGTAAATTCCTTTTTTACCTGGGCCAAAAGTTCTTCATCCCTATAGATATAATACTCTGGTAAAAACCTGAATATCTTTTGCTCTATATAGGCTAAATGTTGATCATCCATGTCGTATAAATCTAATTTCTTTCCTATGGTAAAAACTTTTCCTACAACCTGATAAACAGGATTTTCATTTTCATCCCTAATGGTAAACTTGTCTCCTATGGAAAATATTTTTTGTTTGACTAAATACCTCATGATATACCTCCCTATAACGATAGTTGAACAATAACATTTAACAATAGTCTAACAATTGTCAAGCAATAGTCTAGCAGTTGTCTAGCAATTGTTGCTGGGGTCTAGCTTTTGGGTCAAGGGTGTCCAAGAATACAGATGTCCTGCCCCCACTGTGCTCTAGAAATGAACAAAATTTCGCGTCCCCTTTGTTCACCAACTGACCAACTATTTCAAACCTTTTTACCCCTATCTGAATACTATAATTATATCTTATAATAAGGGAGTGTGCTATATGAATTGTGCCTTATTGGTAATTGTTGTGTCATTAGATGCTTTTGTAGCCAGTATAGCCTATGGATCTAAAAGGATTAAGATACCTTTTACTTCCACATTGATAATAAATTTAATCTGTTCCTTTTTCATCGCTATATCACTAGCCTTAGCTGTCCAGTTTAGGAGGATTCTTCCTGGTAATTTTGCTTCCATACTAAGCTTTATAATCTTATTTTCATTGGGGGTTTTCTATCTCTTTGAGGTGGTAATTAAGTCCTATCTTGAAAAGAAGTCCACGAAAAATAAGGAGCTAGAGTTTAAATTATCTAATATAAGGTTTATGATTAATATTTACATGGATGAAACCAGTGCAGATAAGGATTACTCCAAGGAGTTAGATTCCAGGGAGGCTATTTACTTAGGGACTGCTCTTTCCTTGGATTCTTTAGCAATTGGATTTGGTAGTGGACTAGGAGATGTAAATTACCTATATTTAATTCTTTTTTCTCTTCTTGTTGGTATGATTTCCGTAAGGACCGGGCTATATATAGGTAAAAATCTATCAAGAAACAAAAGGATAAACCTATCCTGGCTAGCAGGACTTATACTGATTTTTTTAGCTATAAGTAAAATAGTTTAAGGCTGAAAGCTTAAAGCGTAAGGCTAAAAGCATAAAGCCTAGAGCCTAAAGAGAAAAGAATCTTAGTCAGCCAGGGTTATGGTATTAGGAGATGTAGGGGCGAACTTTGGTCGCCCGTGACCCAAAAGCTAGACCCCAGCAACAATTGTTAGACTATTGCTTTATACAGTTGGTCAAGTTCTTTGGGTCTCGGGTGAACATACCCTCGGGCACTCCGTATTAAAATCCCTAGGGGGTAAATATAGGTTGGTGTCTTCCACCCCTAGAGGTAACACCCCTACAAAGAAATTTTCAAAAAAATGAACAAGGACCTGAGTCTTTGTTCATTTATATTTCCCTTCTATTTTCCATAGCCTTGCTTAGGGTTACCTCGTCAAAGTACTCTAGGTCTCCCCCTACAGGTATTCCATGTGCTATCCTAGTAACCTTTATATTCAAAGGTTTAATCAGCCTTGATAGATATAGGGCTGTAGCCTCTCCCTCAACTGTAGGATTTGTGGCTAGGATTACTTCCTTTACTAGTCCATCACCTAGTCTAGCTAGAAGCTCCTTTACCCTTATATCATTGGGGCCTATATTGTCCATGGGAGAAATAACTCCATGAAGGACATGGTAGCCCCCTTTGTATTCCCTGGACCTTTCCATGGCTATAATATCCTTTGCTCCTTCCACCACGCAGATAATAGACCTATCCCTAGTGTCATTGGAGCAAATTGAACAGGGGTCTATATCTGTAAGGTTGCAGCATATGGAGCATAATCTTATGTTTTCCTTGGCATCTACTATGGATTCTGAAAGCTTTTCAACCTGCAAATCCTCCATTTCTAATATATAAAAAGCAAGTCTCTGTGCAGTCTTCCTGCCAATCCCTGGTAACCTTGATAGTTGGTCTATAAGATTTGCTATAGGTAATGCATACTTCTCCATTGTCTTCCTCCTATACTAGAACAAGCCTGGGATGTTTAAGCCTCCAGTGACTTTTTGCATTTCTGAATTCATTGTTGCTTCAGCCTTGTTCATAGCTTCATTTATGGCTGCCATTATTAAGTCTTCTAGCATTTCTACATCTTCAGGATCCACTACAGACTCGTCTATTTTAATCTTTAATAGTTCTTTTTTTCCATTAACAGTGGCAGAAACTACCCCACCCCCAGCACTTGCTTCAATTTCCTTTTCCTCTAAATCTTTTTGCATATCCTCCATCTGCTTTTGCATCTTTTGCATTTGCTTCATCATGTTTCCCATATTGCCTCCACCCATTCCTGGGTATTTACCTCTTCCCATTACACTTCTCCTTCCTCTTCTATAATTTCTACAATATCCTCCCCAAAGAAATCTACAACTTCCTTGATAGCCTGGTCCTTATCTATCTCTAAGGACTCCGGTTCTTTTGTAGTCTTTTCTTTGATTTCATTGGACATTATAAAATTAATTTTTATATTTTTGTTAAAATAAGACGATACCACATTTTCCACCACTTCTTTTCTTTCAGGTGTATTTATGGCTTGTTGGTGGAAACCAAGCGCATCTTTATAGCCTATGGTTAATAGATTGTTCCTATATGATAGGACCTCTCCCTCCATTAAAAAGGCATGAATTCTTACTGCCTTTGACCTTACCTCTTTTAATACATGATCCCAAGACCTTTCTATATCTTCTAGAGATAGGTCCCTTCCATCATCTACAATCTCAGGAACTGGAATTATAGGCTCCTTTT
>CAZFIO010000026.1:0-16520 GCA_964519585.1 uncultured Tissierellaceae bacterium | reverse complement strand
AGCTAGTATGTGGGCTTTCCTACTTGCTGCAGGACCAAAGGGTAAAAGATTTTCACTTCCAAACTCTGACATTATGATCCACCAACCTTTAGGTGGTGCCCAAGGTCAGGCGGAAGATATTAGGATACAGGCTGAAAAAATTCTTGAAATTAGGGAAAGAATTAATAGGATCCTAAGTGAAAGAACAGGGCAACCTTTTGAAAAGATTGCCAAAGATACAGACAGGGATTATCATATGACCCCTGAAGAAGCCGTAAAGTATGGTATAATAGATGAGGTAGTTGTTTCAGCCAAATAAAGAGGTGATATAGGATATGTCAAAGAATGAAGATAGACAGCTTCGTTGTTCTTTTTGTGGTAAAGCCCAGGACCAAGTCCGTAGGTTAATAGCTGGCCCAAATGTATATATTTGTAACGAATGTATCGAGCTGTGCCAGGAAATAATCGAAGAGGAATTTATAGAAAGCTATGATTACGATGTAGGTGAAGTACCTACACCGTCTAAAATCAAGGAAACCCTGGATGATTATGTTATTCAACAAGATAGGGCAAAAAGAACTTTAGCTGTTGCAGTTTATAACCATTATAAAAGAATAAACAGGAAGGTCACTAAAAACAAGGATGTTGAGCTTCAAAAAAGTAATATAGTTATGATTGGGCCAACAGGTTCAGGAAAAACTCTACTTGCTCAAACCTTGGCTAGGATACTTGATGTGCCCTTTACAATTGCAGATGCTACATCCTTAACTGAAGCTGGATATGTTGGTGAGGATGTTGAAAATATAATACTGAAGCTTATTCAGGCAGCCGATTATGATATAGAAAGGGCTGAAAAGGGTATAATCTATATAGATGAGATAGATAAGATTGCTCGAAAGTCAGAAAATCCATCTATTACCCGAGACGTAAGTGGGGAAGGTGTACAGCAAGCACTTTTGAAAATTCTTGAAGGAACTATAGCAAATGTTCCACCCCAGGGGGGTAGGAAACATCCTCATCAGGAATTTATCCAGGTAGATACAACAAACATCCTCTTTATAGTAGCAGGTGCCTTTGACGGTTTGGATAAGATTATTCAACATAGGGTAGGCAAGAACACTATGGGCTTTGGAGCAGAAATCCAAAGCAGGGATGAGAAAAATGTTGGTGAGCTTCTGAAAGACTTGGAGCCAGAAGATTTATTGAAATATGGTTTAATTCCAGAATTTGTAGGAAGACTACCTGTGGTAGCAACCTTAGAGGAATTAAATGAAGATGCCCTGGTAAAAATATTAACAGAGCCGAAAAATGCCCTTGTAAAACAATACAAAGAATTGTTTGCCATGGAAAAGGTAGATCTAGAATTTGACCAAGAAGCCCTAAAGCTTATAGCTAAAAAGGCCTTAAAAAGAAAGACAGGTGCAAGGGGCTTAAGAAGTATTATAGAAGATAGTATGCTGGAGATTATGTATGAGATCCCATCTAGGACAGATGTGGAAAAATGTTTGATTACAAAGGAAACAATTGAAAGAAAAGGTAAGCCCACGCTTGTATTATCAGATATTAAAAAAAGATCTAGGGCAAAGAATTCAGAAAATGAGGAATCTGCATCTTAAAGGCTCACAAATATCTGTGAGTCTTTTTTTTCTGAAGCAATAGGAGGGATAAAATGGGAAAAGAGAATTATAAAATAGAAAAAATGAATTTACCCCTGATACCTTTAAGAGGGATGTCAATATTTCCTCATATGGTAATCCATTTTGACGTAGGTAGGGACAGATCAGTAAATGCTTTGGAAAAAGCAATGCTAGATGATTCCTATATATTGCTTTGCTCACAAATAGACCCTAAGGTAGATGAGCCGGAAGTTGATGATTTTTATCATGTAGGAACTATATCCAAGGTAAAGCAAATGCTAAAACTACCAGGTGGCAGTATAAGGGTCTTGGTAGAAGGTATAAACAGGGGAAAGGTAGTTGAAATTATCCAGGAAGACCCTTATTTTGAGGCTGAAATAGAAGAATTAACCTATGAGCCTGAGGATATAGTTAAGGATAAAAAAATTGAGGCAGGAATGAGATTAGTCTTAAATGACCTAGAAGAATATATAAACCTAAATACCAGGGTATCTACTGAAGTCCTAGTGGCTGTTTCTGATATAGAAGATCCAGGAAGACTAGTGGATATAATAGCTTCTTATGTTTTTTTAAAACCAGAAGATGATCAAAAAATCCTGGAAACTTTTGATTTTGTAGAGAGGCTGGAAGTTCTTCATGGGATACTACAGGAAGAGATAGAGCTTTTAAAAATAGAAGATGAAATTAATCAAAGAGTTAAGAGACAAATAAATAAGGTTCAAAAAGAGTACTATCTAAAAGAGCAAATGAAGGCTATACAAAAAGAACTGGGAGAAGATGAAGATATCTCCAGTGAGGTTGATATTTATCGTAAGAAGATTAATAAACTGAAAATGCCTAAAGAAGCTAAGGATAAGGCCTTAAAAGAGGTAGATAGGCTAACCAAAATGTCACCTCATTCTCCAGAAACAGGGGTGATAAGGACCTATCTAGATTGGATAGTAGATTTACCATGGAATAAGGAAAGCAAAAGTAAAATTGATATAAAAAGATCCAGGCAAATTCTTGATGAAGACCACTTTGGGCTTGAGGATGTAAAGGAAAGGATTTTGGAGTTTATAGCCATAAGAAAACTTACTAATTCTATGAAGGGACCTATACTTTGTCTAGTAGGACCTCCAGGAGTTGGTAAGACTTCCATAGCAAAATCCATAGCTAGAGCCTTGGATAGGGAATTTGCAAGAATGTCTCTAGGTGGGGTTAGGGATGAGGCAGAAATCAGGGGTCATAGAAGGACCTATATAGGAAGTATGCCAGGTAGGATTATCAGTTCCATTAGAAAGGCAGGAACAAAAAACCCAGTCTTTCTTTTTGATGAGATAGATAAATTAAGCAGTGACTATAGGGGAGACCCAGCCAGTGGCTTGCTAGAAGTTCTAGACCCAGAGCAAAATTCCACCTTTATAGACCACTTCTTAGATGTTCCATTTGATTTGTCAAAGGTACTTTTTGTAACCACAGCCAATACTACATCAACCATACCTAGACCCCTGCTGGATAGGATGGAAGTAATAGAAATCAGTTCTTATACAGGGGAAGAAAAGTTGCAAATAGCTGAAAGGTATCTTGTCCCAAAACAAAGGGAAGAGCATGGACTTAAGGAAGAAAACCTAAATATTTCAGGGCCAGCCCTAAGATATATAATCAACCACTATACTAGGGAGGCTGGGGTAAGAAATCTTGAAAGAAATATTGCCAATATATGCAGGAAGGCTGCAAAAAGAATTGTAGAAGAAGATATAGAGAATGTAAGAATAACTGCTGGGAATATATCTAATTATTTGGGTATTCCAAAATATAGGTATGATAAGGTGGAAGAAGAAAATCAGATAGGTGTGGCCAATGGTCTAGCCTGGACTGCTGTTGGTGGGGAGACCCTATCAATAGAAGTCAATATAATGAAAGGCAAGGGTAAGCTTCAGCTAACTGGTAAGCTGGGGGATGTTATGAAGGAATCAGCCATGGCAGCAATTTCCTATATAAGGGCAAACTCTGAGCTGCTTAATGTAGAAGGAGACTTCCATGAAAAAATGGATATCCATATCCATGTACCAGAGGGTGCTATTCCAAAAGATGGGCCTTCTGCAGGGGTAACCATAGGAACGGCAGTTATTTCAGCCCTATCAAATATACCTATAGATAAAAATGTTGCAATGACAGGAGAGATTACCCTAAGAGGTAGGGTGCTACCAGTAGGTGGAATTAAGGAGAAGGTCCTTGCGGCCAATAGGATGGGGATAAAGAAGGTCCTAATTCCTTATGAAAACAATAAGGATTTAGAGGATATTCCAGAAAAGATTAGAAGAAAATTAGAATTTATTTTGGCCAAAGATATGAACACAGTTTTAGACCATGCCTTAGTAAAAGGGAATGAAAAAGATGAAGATTCTTAAATCTGATTTACATGCTATAGCAGTAAACCCAAAACAATATCCTGATGACGACCTGGTAGAGTTTGCTTTTGCAGGTAGGTCCAATGTGGGGAAATCCTCTTTTATAAATTCTATGATAAATAGGAAAAACCTAGCTAGGACCAGTGGAAAGCCAGGCAAGACTAGAACCATTAATTTTTATATAATCAATGATTCTTTCAGATTCGTAGATTTACCTGGATATGGTTATGCTAAGGTTTCAAAATCCCAGCAGGAAAAATGGGCCAAAATAATAGAAGAGTACCTGTCAACCAGGGAGAATCTTAAGGAAGTAGTTCTTATAGTTGATATAAGACATGAACCAACCAACCAAGACTTAATGATGTATAATTGGATCAAGTCCTATGGTTATAGGGGGTTAGTTATAGCAACAAAATCAGATAAAATATCTAGGGGAAACTGGCTTAAACATTTAAAAATTATCCGGAAGAAACTTGCTATTGAAGATACAAAACTTGTAATACCCTACTCAGCAACAGACAAGCATAATGTTGAGGAAGTATGGAAGGAGTTTGAAACAATAGTTGAACAATAGGGGAACGATTGTGCGAGTGCGCTGGGGACGGTCCCTAGCGCATTTTTGCTGACCAATTTACCAATCAAACAAAAAAAGGCCCGCATTTTATTTGCTGGCCTTTTATGTACTACTCCTTATAAAATAAATCTTTGGTTGCTCCACATACTGGGCAAACATAATCTTCCGGAAGGGCTTCAAAAGCCACACCAGGCTCAATACCTCCATCTGGGTCTCCTTCAGCAGGGTCATATACCCAACCACATGGTTCACATACCCATCTATCCATTCTACATTCTCCTTTCTATTTTCTTTTGTGACTCTTTTTAAATTTACCCAAGCTATAAGATTATTAAACACAATTTTAAAAAATAATTTAGTTTATAAGTATTTAATATTGGGTAAATTACATATAAGACTTGAATGGATGTGATGGAAATGGATTTCATTTATGCTGGGTCCATATGTAGCGACTTAGACCTTATTAAAGGTTTCGTGGATAATGTTCTTAACCAACTAAACAAAATAATAGATAACAAAGATACTATATTTGATATACGCCTTATCATAAATGAATTAATTATAAATGGTGTATTTCATGGTAACCATTGTTTAGATACTAAGTGTGTAAACTTAGAAATTAGTATTTTGAACAAAAAGATAACCATAGATGTAAGGGACGAAGGGGCGGGTATAGACTTTGATCTGAAAAGTTATAATCCCCTAGACTTAAGCTTTGGGGGTAGAGGTTTAATCTTAGTAGAAGGCCTATCAGATGAATTGATAATAAAAGAAAACAGGGTAACAGCTATTAAATATTTTGACTAGAGGGTGATCTACATAGGGTGAAAATTTGCGTTGGTGAGAGCTTCAACGCATTTTTAATGGAAATTTCCCGTCCCCTTTGTCCACTACTATTAAAAGATTATATTATATGATAGAATTAGTCCTGTTGTAAAAGAAAGATCATAATGAAAGGAAATGCATATGACCATTAGTAAGAATATAAGAAATATAGCAATAATCGCCCATGTTGACCATGGGAAAACTACCTTAGTAGATAGTATGCTTAAGCAGTCTGGAGTCTTTAGGGAAAATCAGCTGGTAGCAGATAGGGTTATGGACTCTGGAGATATAGAAAGAGAGAGGGGTATCACAATACTCTCCAAAAACACTGCAGTGAATTATAATGATACCAAGATAAATATCATTGACACTCCTGGGCATGCTGATTTTGGCGGAGAAGTGGAAAGGGTACTTAAGATGGTAAATGGTGTGGTCTTGCTGGTAGATGCTTTTGAAGGGCCCATGCCTCAAACCAAATTTGTCCTAAAAAAGGCCCTGGATATAAAACTTCCAGTGATAACTTGTATCAATAAGATAGATAGGCCGGAGGCAAGACCAGAGGAAGTGATAGACGAGGTTTTGGACTTATTTATTGAATTGGGGGCAGATGATAGCCAATTGGATTGTCCATTTGTATTTGCTTCAGCAAAAAAAGGGATTGCCAGTCTAGATCCGGAGACTCAAAATGACTCCTTAAGGAATTTATTTGAAACTATAATTGATTACATTCCAGCTCCTTCTGGAGACAAAGAAAAACCCCTGCAAATAATTATTTCAACCATAGACTACAATGAATATATAGGTAGGATTGGTATAGGTAAAATTGAAAGAGGGAAAATCTACCACAACCAGGAGGCTGTAATTGTAAATATGCAGGACCCAGATAAACACGACAAGGTGAAGATTGGCAAGATTTATGAGTTTGATGGACTTGATAGGGTAGAAGTGGATGAGGCCTATGCTGGAAGTATAATAGCAGTATCTGGGATTGCTGATATCAACATAGGTGATACAATTTGCCCAGTGGATAGTCCAGAAGCCCTGCCTTTTATAACAATTTCAGAACCTACACTAGCTATGACCTTCTCAGTAAACGACAGCCCCTTTGCTGGTAGGGAAGGAAAATATGTAACCTCAAGACAATTAAGAAACCGACTCTACAAGGAACTTCAAACTGATGTAAGCCTTAGGGTTGAAGATACAGAATCTACAGATGCCTTCAAGGTTTCAGGTAGGGGAGAGCTTCACCTATCTGTCTTAATCGAAACCATGAGAAGGGAAGGCTTTGAATTTCAAGTATCAAAACCAGAGGTTCTATTTAGATATGAAGATGGAAAAAGAATAGAGCCTATGGAAAAGGTAATGATAGATGTGCCTAATGAATATGCAGGTGCCATAATAGAAAAACTTGGTCAAAGGAAGGGTGAGCTGATAAGTATGGCAGAAGCAGTTGGGGGCTATGGTAGGCTAGAATTTACTATACCTGCTAGAGGCTTGATAGGTTATAGGCAGGAATTTATGACAGACACCAAGGGTAATGGCATAATAAATACAATCTTTGATGGATATTCATCCTATAAGGGGGATATTCCAAAAAGAAAAGAAGGTTCGATTATATCCTTTGAAACTGGCGAATCTACAAGCTACGGTTTGCACTCAGCCCAGGAAAGAGGGGTCCTATTTATAGGGGCAGGTGTCCCAGTTTATAGAGGCATGATTGTAGGATCCAGTCCCAAGGGCTTGGATATAGATGTAAATGTATGTAGAAAAAAACAACAGACAAACGTTAGGGCATCAGGTTCAGATGAAGCTCTAAGACTTTCACCTCCAAATATTATGTCCCTAGAAGAAGCCTTGGAATTCATAGGGGAAGATGAGTTGATAGAAATAACTCCATCCAATTTCAGGATGAGAAAAAGAATACTAGATTCAACAAAAAGGTATAAGTCCAAAAAATAAGAATTTACAGGTGGTATCTATGAAAGTATTTTTATCTAATTATATATATATTTTCTCTAATCTTATATGGATAAATATCCTTTTAGCCATTTTATTGATTTTTTTTGAAAGGAGAGATCCTACAAGTACCTGGCTATGGATAATGGTCCTGACTTTTTTGCCTGGTGTAGGTTTTATACTTTATTTATTTATAGGACAGGACCTATCAAAGCAAAAAATGTTTAAGGGCAAAGAAGAAGAGGATGCCTGTTTTAGAGATCTGGCAGACCAACAGAAAAAACAAATAGCCCTCAATAAGTTTAACTATAAGGACCCTAACTTTGCAAGACATGAAGATGCTATAAATATGCATCTTATGAATAGTGATGCATACTTTACCCAGGACAACACTGTAGAGATTTACTTTACAGGTGAGGAGAAATTTAAAGCCTTACTAGAAAGTATTTCCCAAGCAAAAAATTATATATATATGGAATACTATATATTTAAGAGCGATGGAATAGGGATGAAGGTTATAGATGCCCTATGTGAAAAGTCTAGGGAAGGCCTGGAAGTAAAACTACTAATTGATGGCATGGGAGGCAGAAGGTTATCAAGGAGGGCTATAAACAAGCTTAAGTCAGCAGGTGGAGAAGTAGCTGTATTTTTTCCTGCCTTTGTCCCCTGGCTAAGTATAAGGATAAACTACAGAAATCATAGAAAGATTTGTATAATAGATGGTAGAGAAGCCTTTATAGGTGGCTTTAATATAGGAGATGAATATTTGGGCCTGTCCAAAAGATTTGGCCACTGGCGAGATACCCACCTTAAGATAAGGGGTTCATCAGTAAGTTCTTTACAGTGGAGATTTTTCTTAGATTGGAGGTTTACAACCAAGCAAGAAATAACCTCCTGCCAGTCCTATCTTCATGAAGAAGGAAAGACTAGCAAGGTAGGTATGCAAATAGTATCCAGTGGACCTGACTCCAAATGGCCCAGCATCAAAGATGGCTACCTAAAGATGATAAGTGATGCAAAAGAAAGAATCTACCTAGAAACCCCCTACTTTATACCTGATGATAGTATATTTGAAGCCTTAAGACTAGCAGGTCTTTCTGGCCTAGATGTCCGGGTAATGATTCCAAACAAGCCTGACCATTTATTTGTATATTGGGCAGGTATGAGCTACATAGGTGAGCTGCTACAGGCAGGGGTAAAGTTCTATACCTATGAGAAGGGTTTCTTACATTCAAAGGTGATTATAGCCGATGATTATATATCTACAGTAGGAACAGCAAATTTGGATATAAGAAGCTTTAAATTAAACTTTGAAGTAAATGCCTTTATATATGATGAAACAGTAAATCTTAAGCTAAGTGAAAAATTCCTTAAGGATATAGACCTATGCAAGGAAATCACCTTAGAAGACTATAAAAATAGATCCAGGATAGTAAAAATAAAGGAATCTGTATCAAGACTCCTTTCACCTATACTATAAAATGCCTTATGAAAAATCATAGGGCATTTATTTGAATATTGATAGTAAAATAAGTATAAATATTCCAGCCAATATAATAGCTATAAAATAATTTAAAAACCTCTTGCTAATGAAGAAAAACCTCATAAGATACACTCCTTTTAATCCATCTAATATAATATACTAGATATGGAAGAATATAGAACAATCTAGGCTAGATTATAGAAAATATTTTATTTGAAGCTTGAAGTACTTTTTTTCTTTTAACTTTTGGTTAATAATGATATATTAAAATTAACTTATTTGGGTATAGTTAAAATTAAATAACATGATAAAGGGAAACCCAGCAGGAGAAAATAAAAATAGGGGTGATAGGATGAAAAACATAGCTGCTTTTTTTGATATTGATGGGACCATATTTAGAAATTCGCTAATGATCCAACACTTTCAAAAACTAGTAAACTTTGAGGTCATTGATCCAGCCATTTGGTATACAAAAATAAAAAAGGTCTATATGGAATGGGAAAGTAGGTTTGGGGATTTTGACCAGTACCTTGAAACTACAGCAGCTGTTTATATAGATGAACTGAAAGGTGTAAGCAAAGACTATATTGAATTTATTGCAGCCCATGTAATCAAGGCCAATGGAGATATGGTATATAAGTACTCTAGGGACCAAATAGAGTGGCATAAAAAACAAGGCCACAGAATATTTTTCATATCAGGAAGCCCTGATTTTCTTGTATCAAAAATGGCAGAAAAATATGGTGTGGACGAATACAGGGGGACACTCTACTATGTAGATGAAGACAATAAATTTACTGGTGAAATAAAAAAGATGTGGAATTCAGCCAATAAAAAAGTAGTAATAGACGAATTGATAGACAAATACAATGTAGATTTAGAAAATTCTTTTGCCTATGGAGATACCACTGGAGATTTATCCATGCTGAAACTTGTTGGCAATCCAATTGCAATAAACCCCAATAGGGAATTGTTGGATACAGTTAAGAAAAACAATGACTTAAGTGAAAAAATAAAGATATTTGTGGAAAGAAAAGATGTAATTTACCAGCTAGATGCCAATGTAAATATACTCTAATCAAACATTTGTAAAGAAATCGTAAACACTAATCTTGAAAAAAGCCTTATAATTAGAAATAAGCACTAGATAACGAGGTGATTAGGGTGAGGAAAATAGTATTATTGTTATTGGTATTTTTGACAATACTTATAACAGGATGTAGTTCCTCCAAGGACTTGGCTGGTCCAGAGGAAATTTATGAAGTTAAAAATGAGAGTTTATCTATAGATGATTACTTTCCTTTCTTAGAAAATACTGTATTTGAGTATGCAGGTTTTGGAAGTGAATTTGCAGAGAAATCTTCCTATTTTGAATATATAAATGGAAACAGGGCTCAGATAAAAATTATAAACCCTGGTACCAACCTTCTTATGATAATAGAGAATAAGGGTGGTCTTATAAAAGAGATTTATTCTGAGGGTGAATTTTACCACATAGAAAATTTGCTTAATATCGATGCAAAGGGTGAAAACATATTATTGAAAGAACCTTTAGAAGTGGGCAATGTATGGGAGACTATAGATGGGGCTAAAAGGGAAATAACTGGTGTAAACGTGGACATAGAAACTCCTTATGGTGTCCTAAATGCTATAGAGGTTAGCACTTTTAGAAAAGATGCCATGGACTTAGATTATTATGCACCTGGTTTAGGTCTGGTAGCTAGCATATCCAGAGATAAGGATATTGAAGTTAAGTCCCTGCTAAAGTCAGTTAATTATAAGGCGAGAAAAATTGCTATAGAAAAGTATTATCCAATAGACATAGATTCTGATCTGGTATATGTAAATGGTGAAATTAACTTCGAGACCAATGCAAGTATAGAAAGTCTCATAGAGGATATATTGAAAAACCCAAATAATGAGATGTTAATACCTGTAATTTCTCCTAAGACTAAACTAAACTCAATTCAGCTGGATAGAAATAACTGGAAGTTAAGAGCCGATTTTTCTCCAGAACTTATTAGTGATATGAATTACGGGGGATCAATGGAAAGCAAGGTTTTGATGAGCATTGTAAACACCTTAGGTAGGTTTTATGATGTTGATGGCATAACTATCACCATAGATGGTAGGGCCTATGAATCAGGACACTTCTATTTCAAGGAAGATGAGGTTTTAGAAGTAAATACTGAAGGAATGAATGAATTTAGGGATTAAGAAAAGAAAGCCATAGGGAGCATATTAAAATCCCTATGGCTTTTTTAGAAAAAATTATCTTTGTTGTTTTTCTTGTTTTTGCTTTTCTTGTCTTTCTTTTTCTTGCTTTTGTTGTTGCTGTTTTTGTTGTTGTTGTTTACTTTTTTGTTTTTCCATTTCAACCCTCCTAGTTGATATTATAAAAGTTTTGCCTTAATAGTATTTACGATTCTAGAAAAAATAAACCCCAATTTAAGAAATAAATAAAGAATTCCTCATACTTTTTTTGAATATTGTATATGATAATGCTTATTAATGGGGAAAAGTGGTATATATAGAATATTAGCCATGGGGAGGGATTTTTATGATTATGAGCAATTTTTTAAGAAATAGGAAATCAGTAAGGGAATTTAAAAAAAAGCAGGTAGATAAGGAAAGCCTAGGAATTATTAAGTCAAATTTAAATTCAATTTTACAAGAAAACGATCTAAAAGGTATTAAGTTTAATCTATATGAGGATGGAGATCTAATATTTGAAAACTTAGAGGGTAAGGGTGGATATGCAGGTGTTATGATTAAAGCCCCCCACTATATAGGCTTGGAAATTTCTGATTATAGAGAAGAAAACTTGGTCTATGGCGCCTATTTTATGGAAAAGATTATAAGTGATTTAAATAATATAGGTTTAGGAACCTGTTGGATTACCATAACAGAAGACTTGAAGGCATCAGAGTTGGAAGCTTTAGGCTATTGGTCAGATAGGTTGGAATATATGCTGGCATTTGGATATGAAAAACTTAGAAACCCCTTCCAAATAGAACAGTTTTCTGAGAGGATTAGTGTAGAAGAAATTGTTTATGATGGAAAGATTGGTAGACCTGTCAAGATAGATGACCTGGAAACCAGGGGTTTAATGGATATATTTTATTATATAAGATTTGCTCCATCAAATAAAAACTTGCAGCCTTGGAGGTTTTTATTAGGCGAAAACAAGGTAGATCTTTTGTTAACATATGATAAATGGGATGACTCTTTACTGGTTGATACTGGTATTATTATGTATTATTTTGACAATCTAGCAAAAACCCAAGGATTAAACAATAAATGGGTCCTAAATAACAAGGAAGAGGAAATTGATCTAGATGGTAAGAAGTATAGGTATATAGGAGAATTCAAACTATAAAATCTTAAAAAACAAAATTAATACCCCTAAATCCTGAAAAAAATGGATTTAGGGGTATTTATTTATCTGGAAACTTGCAAGTTGACAATTCTAGGATTAATGAATATAATTGATAAAATACTTGATTTCTAGTAGATTATTTGTAATAATAGAATAGATGTCTATTTAGAACTTAGCATATTTTCTCCATATAATGGAGCTAAATATAAAACAAACAAGGGGGAATATGAATGAAAAAGGTATTAGCATTACTACTAGTATTAGTAATGGTACTTAGCTTGGCTGCATGTGGTCAAAAACCAGAGGCACCAGCAGGCGGAGACGAAACTCCAGGTGCCTACAAAATAGGTATAGTTACTGGAACTACTTCACAAGGTGAGGAAGAATTCCGTGCTGGTGAAAGACTTGCAAAAGAAAATCCAGATATGATTAAACACATAACATATCCTGATAAATTTGCACAAGAAGTTGAAACTACAGTTTCACAAGTAGCAGCCTTAGCTTCAGATCCAGATCTAAAAGCTATAGTATTTGTTCAGGCTGTTACAGGAGCTGCAGCAGCAATTGACAAGGTTAGAGAAACTAGAGACGATGTTCTATTTATCCTAGGTGCACCTCACGAAGATCCAGATACAGTTGCAGCTAGAGCAGATATTGCACTAGACTTAGACCAACTACAACGTGGTGTTTCCATTATGGAAACAGCAAAAGAAATGGGAGCAAAAACTTTTGTACACTACTCCTTCCCAAGACATATGCAAATGGAACTTCTATCACTTAGAAGAGACAAACTTAAAGAAACAGCTGAGAAAATCGGCTTAGAATTTGTTGAAGTAGATGCTCCAGACCCACTAGCAGAAGCTGGGGTTACGGCAACTCAAGCATTTATCAAAGATGACGTTCCAAGACAAGTTGCAAAATATGGAAAAGATACTGCATTTTTTGGTACAAACTGCGGTATGATGGAAGCCTTAATTACAGCGATACTTGATCAAGGAGCTATTTTCCCAGAGCAATGCTGTCCATCACCATACCATGCTTATCCAAATGCATTAAATATTGAAATCCCTGCTGACAAGGCTGGAGATTTAGCATACCTATCTGAGCAAATATCTGCAAAGGTAGCTGAAAAAGGTGGAACAGGAAGATTTGGTACTTGGAATAGACCGGCCAATGTTTCCATGGTTGAAGCAGGAGTTAAGTATGCACAAGCTTATATCGAAGGTGAAATTGATAAACTTGATAAAGATGCAATGCTAAAATTCATGCAAGAAGTAACAGAAGACACAAGCGGAGATGTTCAATTTGTAGAATATGATCCAGCTATGAATAATTTCTTACTATTTGTATTAGGATCAGAAATATTTTAGGATTTGGAGTCGTCTAATCGACTCCTTTTCTTCTTAAGGAGGTTATAGTGTGGATTTACTCCAAATGAAGAATATATCCAAGTTCTATGGTGAAAACCAAGTACTTAAGGATGTTCAATTAAACATAAAAGAAGGAGAAATTCATGGTCTTTTAGGGGAGAATGGTGCTGGTAAGTCAACCCTAATGAATGTGTTATTTGGAATGCCTGTCATTCATTCCACTGGAGGATTTCAGGGTGAAATGATATTTGATGGCAAATCCTATGCACCAAAAACACCAACAGAAGCGATGGAAATGGGAATAGGCATGGTTCATCAGGAATTTATGCTTATACCAGGATTTACAATTACAGAAAACATAAAATTAAATAGGGAAAATACAAAACCCACCCTATTGTCAAAAGTAATGGGTCCATCTTTGGAAAAATTAGATTTAGCAAAAATGAAAGAAGATGCAAAAAGCTCGCTTAAAAAACTTAATATGGATATTGATGAATTTTTACCAGTAGCTGGACTACCAGTAGGTTATATGCAATTTATAGAAATTGCTAGAGAAATAGATAAGACAAACCTGAAATTATTAATATTAGATGAGCCTACAGCAGTACTTACTGAATCAGAGGCTGAACAATTTTTGAAAGTAATTAAGAGTCTATCGGAAATGGGAATTGCAATTCTTTTTATAACCCATAGGCTTGATGAAATAAAGGCAGTAACTGATTCCATAACTATACTTAGGGATGGAACTTTTGTAAAGTCAACAGCTACCCAAGAAACATCCATAGTGGAAATGGCTAAGCTTATGATAGGTAGGGAAGTAGAGACTAGTAAATCATCAAAAAAAGATATAGATATATCTAATGAAGAAAGCTATTTTGAATTGCAGGATTTACGAGTAAGGATGCCTGGTGAAAGGGTAAAGGGAGTAAATCTTAAGATTAGAAAAGGTGAAATCCTAGGTTTAGGGGGTCTAGCTGGCCAAGGTAAAATCGGTATAGCCAATGGTATAATGGGCATATATCCCACTACTGGCAAGATACTTAAAGATGGTAAAGAAATGAAACTAAATGACCCTAGAGCCATGCTTAACGAATCCATAGCATTTTTATCAGAGGATAGAAAGGGCGTAGGTCTACTTCTTGATGATGCTATAGATTTTAATATAGTGGTAACATCTATTGAAATAAAAGAAGATTTTATAAAAAAAGTTGGCCCCTTAAAGATGGTTGATAAAAAAGAAATTAAATCTCATGGGGAAAAGATGATAAAAGACCTAGATATTCGTTGTACAGGCCCAGGTCAAGAAACTAGATTCTTATCAGGGGGTAACCAGCAGAAGGTATGTATAGCTAGAGCACTTACCTTAAATCCTGATATCCTTTTAGTATCAGAGCCTACTAGGGGTATAGATATAGGGGCAAAAAATCTAGTTTTAGATACCCTGGTTAAATTAAATGAAGAATTAAATATGACTATAATCATTACGTCAAGTGAGTTAGCCGAACTTAGGCAGATATCCCATAGGATAGCAATTATTTCAGAGGGAAAAGTACAAACCATACTTCCACCTGATGCATCCCCTGAAGAGTTTGGTCTAGCCATGGCTGGGGAAGATATAGAAGGGAGGATGGAATAATGGATGCTAAAAAAATATTGAACAAAATAGGAATTCCTAGACTAATTATTGGTTCCTTATTTTTGATAATGCTTATTCTTGCCTTTATTCTTGAAATCCCTATGGATGGAATAGCCAAGGACATATTAGTTAGATTTGGTATGAATGCCATTTTGGTATTGGCCATGGTTCCATCTATTCAATCAGGGATTGGTATAAACTTCAACCTACCCTTAGGAGTAATATTCGGTCTTATTGGAGCCCTAGTAAGCTTGGAATTAAAACTTTCCGGCTGGACTAGTTTTGTAGTAGCTATAGGAGTAGCAGTTCCCCTAGCAGGTCTAGCAGGCTATTTATATGGAGTCTTATTAAATAGGATGAAGGGTCAGGAAATGACAGTAGGAAACTATATGGGTTACTCAATCGTATCCTTTATGTGTATATTTTGGGCTCTAGCACCCTTTCAAAATAGAGAACTTACCTGGGCTATGGGAGGATCTGGACTTAGGACTACCATATCTATGGAATACTCTATGGGAGGAATACTGGATAATGCTTTTAGGATGGAAACCTATCCTGCATCATTCCCTAAGTTTTTAGTTAAGTTTTTGGAAATAGTGCCTCTAGGCTTACTTTTAACCTTTGCTATCTTGGCCACTATGATTTGGGTCTTTTCTAGAACAAAAAGGGGTACAGCCATGTTGGTAGCAGGTAACTCAGAAGCCTTTGCGGTATCAAATGGTATAAATGTAAATAAACAAAGAATTATAGGCATGGTACTTTCAACTATCCTAGCAGCTATAGGGATTATAGTTTATAGCCAGTCCTTTGGCCTCTTACAATTGTATACAGCACCCTTATATGTAGCCTTGCCAGCAACTGCAGCTATACTAATCGGTGGTGCATCTTTAAGCAAGGCAAAAATAATCCATGTAATAATAGGAACATTTCTCTTCCAAGGTCTCTTGGTTGTGGCAATGCCTGTAATTAATATTATTTCAGAAGGCTCTATGGCTGAAATTATAAGAATAATAATCAGTAATGGAATAATTCTATATGCCCTTACTAGAAAGGAAGGTGGCGCATAATGATAGTTCCAGTAATATTTATGATAATTTCTCTAATCGGATTTTATTTTTCAGGGCTGTCTGCAAGCTTTGTTTTCAATGAAATGGTCTTTAGGCTTTCAAGAAACCTGATACTTGTTATGTCATTGATAGTTCCAGTTATCACTGGTATGGGCTTAAACTTTGGTATAGTTATAGGTGCCATGGCTGGACAAATAGGTTTAATATTTATATTGAACTAT
>CAZFIO010000025.1:0-16525 GCA_964519585.1 uncultured Tissierellaceae bacterium | reverse complement strand
AATAAATCAGACTTATCTTTAGTAGCTACAAGTCCTAGTTATGGTGGTATTATTCGGGGGTTGGCATCAGATGAAAACTTTATTTATTGTGGTGGTACTAATACTCAAACAATAAATAAATATAATAAATCAGACTTATCTTTAGTAGCTACAAGTCCTAGTTATGGTGGTATTATTCGGGGGTTGGCATCAGATGAAAACTTTATTTATTGTGGTGGTACTAATACTCAAACAATAAATAAATATAATAAATCAGACTTATCTTTAGTAGCTACAAGTCCTAGTTATGGTGGTATTATTCAAGCATTAACATCAGATGAAAACTTTATTTATTGTGGTGGTACTAATAATTTAAAAATATGGCAACTGATTAGTCTAGGAGGGAAATAATGATATATATATTTGAAGATGGGAATGTAGTTTATGATGGCAGTACAATCAGCGAGAAACAAAAAGCAGATGCAATAGTTGTAACAGAAAGACCTATAGAAGAAATAATAAAGGGTAAATATTCTATTTTGAAGTGGGATGTAGAAGCACAAACAGCTTGGTATGAGTACGAGGATATACCACTGACCGAAATAGAAGAAGTTAAAGAAGACTTAAATAATGCAATAATGGAATTAACAATGTTAATCGCTATGGGAGGTATGTAGTATGTTTACTAGAAATAGTGTAGTAGTTAAAGTTTGGACTAATGCAGTATTGAAAGGAGATAAGACTATAGATGAAGTACCTAATCTTTCTAATCTTATTGATGTTGTTACTATACTTGTGGAGGAAGGTGAGATTATTGTTTAATGAAAACAGTGTATTAGTAAGAGTATGGTTTGGAGCAGTATTGGCAGGAACTTATAAATTTAAGCAAGTACCTGCTTTATCTAATATGAAAGAAGAAGTTGGAAAGAAGTTAGTTGAGATAGGTTACGATATAGAGAACGAAGAATAGTTATTTCACATTTGGATAATAAAGCGAAGTAACAAAATTTGAAAGAGAGGGAGAAATCCTTCTCTTTTTTATGTAGAAAACTGGGAGGTAATTATATGAAACATGAAAATATAAAAACAAGCCTAATAGCAGTCATAGGAGTGACAGGCAGTATAATATCGAGATTGTTAGGAGGGTGGGATACAGCCTTGCAAACTTTACTTATATTTATGATAACAGATTATATTATGGGCATAGCAGTTGCAGGAGTATTCCGCAAGTCCAAAAAAACAGAGTCAGGGGCCCTACAATCATTGGTAGGATGGAAGGGCATTTGCAAAAAAGGTGTAACTTTATTAGTAATAATGCTAGGGGCACAATTAGATATACTAATGGATATAAACTTTGTAAGATATGGCCTGATAATAGCCTTTATCTCTAATGAGCTGATATCAATTATGGAGAATGCTGCTCTAATGGGAGTAAATATGCCACCAGTACTAACTAAAGCCTTGGATATATTGCAGGGTAAAGAAGAAGGTGGAGAGTAATGACTAAAATAGCTATTGATACAGGCCATGGTATAGATACATCTGGAAAGCAAGTACCAATTTTAATGGGATATGGCAAGATATCAGAATGGGAGCTTAACGATAGAATTACCAGAAAACAGATAGAACTATTAAACCAATATGAAGATGTAGAAATATTAAGGCTAGATGACCCTACAGGTAAAACTGATGTGCCCCTGAAGACTAGAACAGATAAAGCCAATCAATTTAAAGCCGATTTATTAATATCCAACCATCATAATCTAGGTATCAAGGGTGGAAAAGGTGGAGGATTAGCTTTATATAGGTATCCTAATTCAACAAAGTTTACATTAGCAATGCAAAGAGCATTGTATGATAGCTTAATAAAAGCAGGAGCAGTTAAGGGGAACAGGGCAAGTCCACTAGCACAGGCAAACTTTCATATGTTAAGAGAAAGCAATATGGCTGCAATACTTCCTGAATATGCTTTTATGGATAGTGTAGTAGATATAAAAGAAATATTAAAGCCTGATTTTGCTGATAAGATGGCTAAAGGAGTAGTTGATTGGGTAGTAAGTCACTATAAACTAAAGCTAAAGCCAACTCCAAAACCACCAACAACACCAATAAAAGATGGATTCTATAGAGTAGTAGCAGGATCATACCAGGACAAAACTAATGCAGAAGCACAAATGAAAAAGCTACAAGATCTAGGAGTGGAAGGAGTATTCCTTGCTTGGTATGAAAAATAGATACGATTTTAATATAGGCCAGGGAAACCTGGTCTTTTTTTTGTTTGAGAGAAATTAAATTTAATTATATAAAGTTGCTTTAGTTTGATTTAGATTGGTTTAGATTTGAATAGTCTATTTTAATTGTTTACAATTTCCAATCATTGGTATATTATTAGTATAAGGACAAGCTAATATTTTAGCATCTTCTATGTATAAGGTTATGATTTCTGGTAAAAATCATAAGATATATGAAGGAGGTGCAAAGATGGGTAAAATTGTTTATTTATTTAAAGGGGGAAATACTATGGATAGGGAGATAACAATATTTGATATCGCTAACACCTTCCTAGCTTTTGAGTCGATGACACATAAAAAACTGCAAAAGTTATGTTATTATGCTCAGGCATGGCATCTTGCACTTTACAAAAAAAAGTTATTTGATAATGATTTTCAGGCTTGGATACACGGTCCTGTTTGCCCAGAGCTATATAGAGAATATAAAGATTATAGATGGTTAGAGATAGAGCAAACTGACTGTGATAATAATTTGAACAATGAAATTGGAGATTTCTTAAATGAGGTATATTACACATATGGTGAGTTTAGTGGAGATGATTTAGAGTATCTTACCCATAAAGAAGATCCGTGGAAAAAAGCTAGGAAGGATTTAGAAGAATGGGAGCCATCCCATGAAAAGATATCCGAAGAAATTATGAAGGAGTATTATTGGAATGTGTACCAAGAATCTCAAGGAGACTAAGAGAAAAATAGGTAGATTACTTCCAAAGGTAGAAATAAAAAGAGATATTAAAGATAAGTTTCCTATCTTGGAAGAGGAAATTGTGGAGTTAAGAAAAAGAAATAAGGAAAAGCTTCTGTTCTCATTTAAATTTTTTGATAGGGAACATGAAGCTTTTAATTTAGGTAATACAGGTGATAGCTGGTTTATTGCTTTAATGGATAGCTTAAAAGAGGTATCTAACCTAACAAGAAATGATTTAGTAGTAGTACAGAGACAACATTATCAAGCGCATAATCATAAGTGGGAGGATTTAGATTATTGCTATAGTCTAGCGGATATATTTCTGGAACAAGTAGAATGTTTGCAATTTAGATTATCTACTAGTGGTGGAAGGGTACACGGGTTTATAATAGGAAATAACTTTTATATTGTATGGTTAGATCCACATCATAATTTATATCCTGATGATAGGTTTGGCGGAAGAAACTTTTATACTAAACCACTGACATGTTATGAAAAGATAGTTATAGAGTTAGAATATTTAAAAAGCAAATTAGAAGAGAAAGACAAGTGTATATTAGAAATGGAAGAGTTATTGGATATAAAAACTTCCCCCAACAGTTAAAAGGATAAGATCAATTCCTTAGTCTTTTTGTATCCTTTCAACATATAAATACCTCTTAAATAAATGTATATTATAACAAGGGGTGTCTTATATGACTAATGATTTATTATCTATAATTCACAACTTGTTATATTGCATAAATAATACAGAATTTACTGAGCAGGAAAGGGCCTATATAATGGAAGTAATTATAAAGGTAATTAACTTAATATCTGATCTAGAAGTACCATAAAATTTCTGTCCTAAATCTGTCCATATTTATTTTATAGTAGTTTATGATAGTACATAATAGTTATCTTAAAATCAATAAAGCTGTAAAATAAGCGTTTTGTGTTTAAATAGAAATGCTTATAAATGGCTTGTTTTAGACCTTTTAGTACTGCAAAGCCTTTACCCCCGGTTCAAATCCGGGTGCCGCCTCCAATATAAACCTTCTAGGGAAAGCTAAAAGCTTACTTTAGGAGGATTTTTATTTTAAGGACTTTTTCTAAGTATGATATAATTATCTATATATCCAGGATTTTTAATTCTAAAATATTTAGGAGATGAAAGAATGAACCCATTTATACCCTTAAAAGAAGCCAACCTTGCCATAGTAGCAGCTAATGCTTATAAGGAAATATTTGATTCTTTGGAGGCATTGGATATTGAAGTAGTCCCAACCATCAAGTGTGAAGATGTCTATGATTCTATAGCCTATCATCCTGATATAGTGATCCATCCTATTAACCACAAGACCCTAATTATAGCTCCCAATGTATATGATTATTATAAAGAAAAGCTTGCAAAGTTTAATTTAAAATTAATTAAAGGGGAAAAATATTTAAAGAGTAAATATCCAGACAATATTGCATATAATGTAGGGAGATTATCAAAGTGGGCTATACATAATTTTAAACATACGGACAGAATAGTAAAAGATAAGTTGGAAAAAGAAAATATTATCCAAGTACATGTAAATCAAGGATATAGTAAATGCTCTATGGCTATAATAGGCGAAGATGCAATTATTACTGGGGATGAAGGAATTTATAATAAATTAAAGGAGTTATCCTATGATGTCTTGTTAATTGAACCAGGCTTTATATTTTTAGAAAATCAAAATTATGGATTTATTGGTGGGACTACGGGAAGTTATTCTAAACATGAAATATTTTTTTCAGGGAACTTGGATAAACATCCAAGCAAGAATCAGATATTAGATTTCTTACAAAAAAACAATAAAAAACCAATCTATTTATCCAATAAGGACCTTTCAGATATAGGAACCATAATTAGTCTTTATTGCAATAAGTAGAAAAATTATCTTGAATATGAGTATTAATAGGGTACATACTAGTATAAGAGGGAAGTGATTTTATGGATCCTATGAAGATTGGCTGCACTATCCCAGCAGAAAGGACACATGGTATAATAGAAAAAATATCAAGTAAGAAAAAAGTTGATATTAATTATGAGGAATTTAAAGATAGGTATATATATTCGTTTTCATTAAAAAAGAAAACTAGTCAGGATGGTTTTGATACTTCAGACATTGCTGCACAATTTGCAAATGAAATGATTATGGAGTTTTATATTAGTGACCTAATAAAAAAAAGATATAGGGAGTTATTATTTAACAAAAAAAATATAAATACTAAACAACTATTAAAGCAAATATATTTGCTAACAAGAAATGAAAGTCTATTTAATAGTGAGAGAATAAGGATCGAAAGTGAGATTCATGATTTTATTATGGCAAATAATATATTGATTGTGGATGGATATTTAAGATTTAGGCCTAGGTCCTTTAACAATCTAATTGATAGGGCCATGGATATAGCCTTAAACCAAAGGCAAATAGAAATGGAATATGATGAGTTTATAAACATGCTGAAATACTTTATTGATACAAATCCTCCAGAAATAGATTTGGTGAACTTAATTATCAGAAACAAGGATTTTGAATTACTGGATTCTAGAAATAAAAAAATTAACAATAAATCTATTGTAGAAATGCTGGAGGGGGTTTTCCAAGGAGATATCAATAAGTCAGATATAATTCTAAGCTCACTAATTGGCCTGTCACCAAAACAAATAATAGTCCATGTCTGCCAGGGTGAGAGTGAAGAACTTATTGAAATTTTAAGGAAGATCTTTACTCATAGAATTAAAATTTGTTATGGATGCAGCCTGTGTGGAAATAAACAGTATAAAGATTAAAAAAGTTGATGATTATCAACTTTTTTCTTTGACAAAAATTTATTAAATGATATCATTAGTATAAAACAAACATAGGAGGAAGAAGTATGAGTCAAACTATAGTCAGGCCATCAACACTACCAGGATTTATGGAGTTATTGCCACATGAACAGATCCTATTTAACCATATGATGGATACCATAAGAAAAAATTATGAAAAATTTGGATTTCTTCCTATAGATACTCCAGTTATCGAAAAGTCTGAAGTCCTGCTAGCAAAAGGTGGAGGGGAAACTGAAAAACAAATATACAGGTTTGAAAAGGGCACTACTGATATGTCCTTAAGATTTGATTTAACTGTACCCTTGGCCAGGTATACAGCTGAGCATTATTCAGACCTAAACTTTCCTTTTAAAAGGTATCATATTGGAAAGGTTTACAGGGGAGAAAGAAATCAAAAAGGAAGATTTAGAGAATTCTACCAATGTGATGTTGATATTATCGGAAACGGCAGCCTAGATGTGGTAAATGATGCTGAAATACCGGCTATAATTTATTCTACATTTAAGGATTTAGGCTTTGATTCTTTTACAATTAAAATAAACAATAGAAAGGTTTTAACCGGATTTTTTTCCAGCCTAGACATTGATGATTCCACTTTTGTTTTAAGAGCTGTAGATAAGATTGAAAAAATTGGTGTTGAAAATGTAAAAGAGGAACTAAAAAAGCTTAATATTGAAGATGATAAGGTCAATAAAATTATTGAATTTATAAATATAAAGGGAAGCAATGAAAGCATAATTTCAAGATTAAAGGAATTAAATATAAACAACCCGGTTTTTGTGGAAGGATTAGAGGAACTGGAAATTGTGTCAAACTATATTGCAAGCTTTGGGGTAAGTAAGGAGAACTATCAAATTGACCTAACCATAACCAGAGGGCTGGATTACTATACCGGTACTGTCTATGAAACATTTTTAGATGATCACCCAGAGGTAGGTAGCGTTTGTTCTGGTGGAAGATATGATGATTTGGCCAACCACTACACAAAACAAAAACTTCCTGGAGTTGGTATTTCTATTGGGCTAACAAGATTGTACTACCAGCTGACCGAGGCTAAAATTATTGATACTAAGGAATCTTCTTTAGCAAAGGCTTTGATAATCCCTATGGATGAAAACTGTCTACAAAGGTCTGTAGAAATAGGAAATGCTCTAAGGACAGAAGATATATTTACCCAAGTCTACTTAGAACCAGCTAGGCTAGGTAGAAAGTTTAATTATGCAGATAAGATGAAGGTGCCCTATGTAGTTGTTGTTGGTGAGGAAGAAATTAAGACTAACCTATATCCATTAAGAAATATGGAAACAGGAGACCAGGAAAGTCTTTCTATTGAAGACATAATTAACAGCTTAAAATAGTTTTGCATGGGTAAAACTATCACCAAGAAGAGGCTTATTATTGACAAAAGGCAAATTCTGATATAAAATAATTACAAAGAATATATAAAGACATTGATGGGAAGAGTAGATTGTTTTATCTCTTTTAGAGAGAGAAAATCCAGGCTGAAAATTTTCTTAAGTGACGAACAGTTGAAGACCAACCCAGAGTCGGGTTCTGATAAAAAAGAACCATCGCTAAAGGCGTTATTTTATAAGAGAAGTAATTAGGGTGGAACCACGAGAGCAAGCTTTCGTCCCTACAAGATAATTGTAGGGATGGAGGCTATTTTTATTTATGATCTAACTTATCGAATACGACCATAGGGAGTAATAAGCTTTAGTAGGTCAAACGTAACGAGGACCAAATCTATGCCAACAAGGTGAGCAAATAGATTTGAGATTCGAGACTGCGTCATCTACAACTGGAATAATTAAAGTAAAAGAGACAATAATTAATTGATTATCATGATGCAGCCGATTTGTGATATTTATTCACTATTCACTAAAAATGAGGAGGATTTGTATGGAAATGATAAAAATAACCCTACCGGACGGCTCTATAAGGGAGTATCCAAAAGGGGTAAAGGTATATGATATTACAAAAGATATATCTGAGGGACTAGCAAGAGTCGCCTTAGGTGCAGTAGTAAATGGAGAAACTAAAGGAATGCAAGAAGATGTAAAAGAAGATTCAAGCTTTAAGGTTGTAAAATTTGAAGACAAGGAAGGTAAGGCAATATTTTGGCATACCTCTGCTCACATAATGGCTCTGGCAGTACAAAACTTATATCCAGGTGTAAAGTTTGCTATTGGTCCTGCTATTGACAATGGTTTTTACTATGATTTTGATACTGACCATAGGTTCACACCTGAAGATCTAGAAAAGATTGAAGATGAAATGAAGCGGATTGTTAAGGGAAATCATGTTCTTGAAAGATTTGTAATGCCTAGAAATGAAGCCCTAGAGTATTTTAAACAAGAGGAAGAAGAATACAAGGTTGATTTAATAGAGAACCTTCCAGAAGATGAGGAGATTTCTTTTTATAAACTGGGTGAATTTACAGATTTATGTGCGGGACCCCATCTTTTCGATACCAAGAAGGTAAAAGCTATAAAACTATTAAGTATAGCCGGAGCCTATTGGCGTGGGGACGAAAATAACAAAATGCTTCAAAGAATTTACGGAACAACTTATGAAAAGAAAAAAGACTTAGAAGAGTATTTGGATAGACTAGAAGAGGCCAAGAAGAGAGATCATAGGAAACTAGGAAGAGAATTAGATTTATTCTCTATCCAAGAAGAAGGGCCCGGTTTTCCGTTTTTCCATCCAAAGGGTATGATTATAAGAAATACATTAGAATACTTTTGGAAGGATGAACATGTAAAAAGAGGCTATGATGAAATCAAGACACCTTTGATTTTAAACGAATCCCTCTGGCATCAATCAGGCCACTGGGACCACTATAAGGAAAACATGTATTTTACCCATATAGATGAAGGGGAGTTTGCTATTAAGCCTATGAACTGCCCTGGTTCAATCTTGGTATATAAGTCAAAACTCCATAGTTACAGGGACCTTCCACTTAGATGGGGAGAATTAGGTCTGGTTCACAGGCATGAATTATCTGGAGCCCTCCATGGTCTCATGAGGGTTAGAAGCTTTACCCAGGATGATGCCCATCTCTATATACTACCTTCACAAATTAAGGAAGAACTTATAGGGGTTATAGAACTAGCAGACTATATGTATGAAATATTTGGATTTAAGTACCATGTGGAGTTATCTACTAAACCAGAAAATTCTATGGGGTCAGATGAGCAGTGGGAAGAGGCTACAAATGGTCTTAGGGAAGCTCTTGAAGAAAAAGGAATTAGGTATATAATCAATGAAGGAGATGGTGCCTTCTACGGACCAAAAATTGACTTTCAGTTGGAAGATGCCATAGGAAGGACTTGGCAGTGTGGTACCATCCAATTAGACTTCCAAATGCCAGAGAGATTTGATATATCCTATGTTGGCAAGGAAAATGAAAGAAAAAGGCCAGTAATGATTCACAGGACAATATTTGGAAGCATGGAAAGATTTATGGGAATCCTAATCGAACACTATGCGGGTAAATTTCCAGTTTGGCTAGCCCCTGTTCAAGCAACTATACTTCCAATTTCTGATAAGTTCAATGATTATGCCTATGAACTAGCTAAGAAAATGAAAGAAAGTGGTATAAGAATAGAGATAGACGATAGGGCTGAAAAAATTGGCTACAAAATCAGAGAAGCACAAATGCAGAGAATTCCATACATGCTAATAGTAGGGGAAAAGGAAGTTTCTGATGGTCTTGTTTCAGTAAGAAAAAGGGACCAGGGAGACCTAGGACAAATGAAGGCAGATGAATTTATAGAGCAAATTCTTGGAGAAATAGAAAGAAAAGCAAAATAAATAAAAAAGGAGGAAGGCTCAAAATAGCCTTCCTTTTATGTTGCCAAGTCTACTGGTTTTTCATAGATCTTAAAAATTTCATCCAATTCTACACTATCTATGCTTTCTTTCTCCATTAGGGTCTTGGCTATATGGTTAAGTATATCTATATTCTCTCCGATTAGGGTCTTTGCTGTATTGTAGGCAGCATCAGTAATCTTTTTAATCTCAATTCTTATGGAATCGTAGTTATACCTGATATAGACCTCATCAAGGGCTATAGTCCCCATGGAACTCATACCATAACTACAGACCATTTCCCGGGCTATGGCTGTAGCCTTGTTTAAATCATCCTTAGCACCGGTTGTAACCTCCTTGAAAATCAATTCTTCAGCTGCTCTTCCAGCTAAAAGACAAACAATCTTGTTCTCTAATTCTTTCTTTGTAAGGAGAAACCGGTCTTCATCAGGAAACCTTAGTACATAGCCTAGGGCCTGGCCTCTAGGGATTATGGAGATTTTCTGGACCACATCTGTATCCAATAACTTTGATACCAATGCATGACCTGATTCATGAAAGGCTACAGTCTTTTTTTCTTTTAAAAGGACATTTGGATTCTTTAGTTCTAGCCCTGCTACAACCCTTTCTATTGCTGCGTCAAACTCTAGAGGGGAGATGGTCCTTTTATTCTTCCTGACGGCAATGATAGCTGCCTCATTGGCTATATTTGCCAATTGGGCTCCAGATAGGCCTGTAGTTTTTTTTGCCAATTCCTCTATATTAATTCCCTTAGATAAAGGCTTGTTTTTGGTGTGGACTTCTAGTATTTTAGTCCTAGCAGACATGTTTGGGTTACCAATAAATATATGTCTGTCAAACCTACCTGGTCTTAATAGGGCTTCATCCAACAAATCCAGTCTATTGGTTGCCCCTATAATAATAACTGTGTCATCAGTGTTAAACCCATCTAGTTCTACCAGTAGCTGATTTAGTGTTTGGTCTTTTTCGTTGTTTGATTCCAAATTTCGTTTAGTACCTATAGCATCGATTTCATCTATAAAGATGATGCTAGGGGAATCTTTTTTTGCCTTTTCAAAAAGTGTCCTAACCCTTTTGGCACCAACACCTACATATTTTTCTACAAATTCAGAACCACTGGCATATAAAAAGTTTGAATTTGTTTCTCCTGCTACTGCCTTGGCCAGTAATGTTTTACCGGTTCCAGGAGGTCCATAAAATAGGATACCCTTTGGAATTTTTGCACCCATTTTTTTGTACTTAAGGCTGTTATTGATAAAATCAATAGTTTCTTGCATTTCTTCCTTTACCTCTTCCAAGCCAGCAACATCTTTAAAGGATATAGAACTTGCAAGGTGTTTATTGTCTTGTGTTTTTTCAATTGTCATTACTGAAGGAACTAATTGTGGTTTTTTAGATGAATCTGTATATAATATGAATAGGGCTAGAGTGATTATCCAGATTATAATTTTTTCGCCGCTTCTTAAATTCTCTAGACCTTCTATGTTAATAAAATAGTGGAGGACTGCCAATAATGAGGCAATAACTCCTAATATTAAAAAAAACAGAAGAAAATCAAACTTTTTCAATATATTACCTCCTAAAGTCTTTTCTAAATTAGTGTAACCATTTAAGGTTTTTATATAATTTATTTGACAAAAGTTTTAAATTAACATATAATAACAGAGTAAATTAAATAATGAGTGATTAAGTAGAAGTCTCCGCTTCTCACCCTATAGCTTGGGCTCATAGGGTATGTATATTAATAAATAAATCTTTGTGGGAAGATTTATTATTTTGATATTTGGCGGGTATTCTATACTCGCTTTTTTTAATAATTAAATTAAATTTAGGAGGTGCAATACTATTAAAGAACTTCAAATCAATGAGGGGATAAGAGAGAGGGAAGTTAGATTAATAAATGTTGATGGTGAGCAATTGGGAATTGTCCCAATAAGGCAGGCATTGGAGATTGCTTTTGAAAAAAAACTTGATCTTGTAAATGTTGCCCCCAATGCAAAGCCACCAGTATGCAGGGTGATGGACTACGGTAAATACAAATATGAACTAGCTAAGAAGGAAAAAGAAGCTAGGAGAAAACAGAGAATAATCAATGTTAAGGAAATCAGGCTTACCCCAAACATAGAAAGTCATGATTTAAATGTGAAGGCTAGAAGGGCTAACGAATTTTTAAACTCAGGTGACAAGGTAAAGGTTTCTGTAAGGTTTAGGGGAAGAGAAATGGGTCATACAAATATAGGCAGACAAGTGCTTAATGACTTTGCAAAACTAATCGAAGAACATGGAATTATAGAAAAACCTGCAAAACTAGAAGGTAGAAATATGACAATGTTTCTAGCACCAAAGGCAGAGTAATTTTAGGAGGATGTATTATGGCAAAAATGAAAACCCATAGGGGTTCTGCAAAAAGATTTAAAAGAACTGGTACGGGAAAACTTAGAAGATATAAGGCTTATAGGAGCCACTTAACCGGAAAGAAATCTCAAAAAAGGATTAGGAACTTGAGAAAGGCTACCTTGGTTAGCAAGGGAGACCAAAAAAGAATAGATTCAATGATACCATAGGATGATTATTTAATTTTTAGGAGGAGTTTCAGCAATGGCAAGAGTAAAAGGTGGCGTAAATGCCAAGAAAAAACATAAAAAAGTATTAAAACAAGCCAAAGGATATTTTGGTGCCAAAAGTAAATTATTTAGACCTGCAAACCAAGCAGTTATGAAATCATTAAACTATGCATATATAGGTAGAAAACAAAGAAAAAGAGATTTTAGAAAACTATGGATTACAAGGATCAATGCAGCTGCTAGACTAAATGGTATGAGCTATAGTAAATTCATAGCTGGACTAAAAAAAGCAAACATTGATGTAAATAGAAAAATGCTATCAGAGATGGCTATTCATGATGCAGAAGGTTTCGCAAAACTAGTTGAAATTGCAAAAAACAATTAAGATACAAAGTTCCTGATAGGAACTTTTTCTTTTTTTGTTAGAGTATAGGACTAAAGGATAGGTGATTGATATTTTAGAAATTACATCTTTACAAAACCCATTAATTAAGGATATCAGATCTTTGGATAGAAAAAAAGATAGATGGGAGAAACAACTGTTCATCATAGAAGGAATAAAACTAATCCAGGAAGCACTATCAAGTAGGCTAGACCTTAAATACATACTTTATAGCGAAAAACTATTAACTACAAATGAAGGAACTAAATTTTATGAGGATATAAAAGATGAAGAAAACCTCCTTAAGGTATCAAATCAGGTTTTTAGAGAAATATCCAATACAGAATCACCACAAGGGGTTATAGGTGTAGGAAAATTTGACATAAGGGAAATAGAAGAAATCACAAAAAGTGAGAAATCTCTTTTTATTTATTTGGACGGGATTCAAGATCCAGGAAATATGGGTACCATTATAAGAAGTGGAGATGCATTTAACATAGGTGGGATTATTCTTGGTGGAGGATGTGTAGACCCATATAATCCAAAGGTAGTCAGATCAACCATGGGTTCAATTTTTAGACTACCCTTGTATTTTTGCAATAATTCCCTGGAATTTATAAATAAAATGAGAAAATCAAACTTTAATATTATAAGTAGTGACCTAGATGGCAATCCTCTTAGTAAAGAATTATTAAGGGAGAAATCCATTGTCATAATCGGCAACGAGGCTAGGGGAGTAGACAAGGACTTGTTGCAGCTTTCCAATATAAGGGTAAGGATACCAATGCCAGGTAAGGCTGAATCCTTAAACGCTGGTGTAGCTGCATCTATAATAATGTATGAGGCTATGCAGGCTAGAAACCTTGAGTTATAAAATTATTGGTGTTATAATTGAACAATATGAGGAATTTTTTTGAATAATTAAGTGCTTTGGAGGGGAAATCCATGAAGGAAAGACTAGAAGAGATAGGTTCCTTAGCTTTAGAATCTATAGAGGAGATTACAGATTTAGAAAGCTTGGAAAAGCTAAGGGTTAAGTTTTTAGGCAAGAAGGGAGATTTAACCTTAGTATTAAGAGATATGGGGAAGTTATCTCCTGAAGAAAGGCCAGTTATTGGACAAGTGGCAAACGAAATAAGAAACGAAATAGAAGAGAGAATTAAAAGTGTTAGGAGCAAACTTCAATCTGAAATGAAAAAGGCCAACCTTGAAAAGGAAAAGATTGATATTACCATATCAACTGATAAACAGCGGATAGGCCATAGGCACCCACTACTGGCGACTATTAGTGAGTTGGAGGACTTGTTTACAAGTATGGGCTTTACTGTAGTAGACGGGCCGGAAATAGAAACGGTAGAAAACAACTTTGATGCCTTAAATTCACCTGAAAACCATCCATCTAGGGATTTATCAGATACTTTTTATCTAAATGATAATTTATTACTTAGAACACATACATCACCTGTACAAATAAGAGCCATGAAGGAGATGGGTGCACCACTTAGGATTATTTCTGCAGGCAGGACCTTTAGGTTTGATGATGTTGATGACACTCATTCGCCTATGTTCCATCAACTAGAAGGCCTAGTTATAGATGAGAATGTATCAATGGCAAATTTAATTCACACTTTAGATATATTTATAAAAGAATTGTTTGGTGAAAATATGCAAACCAGGTATAGACCTCATCACTTTCCTTTTACTGAACCTAGTGCTGAAGTAGATGTTTCCTGTATTGCCTGTAGGGGAGAAGGCTGTCCTGCATGTAACTATACAGGGTGGAGCATGGAATTACTGGGTTGTGGCATGGTACATCCCCAGGTCTTGGAAAACTGTGGCATAGATTCTGAAAAATATACAGGCTTTGCCTTCGGTATGGGGATAGATAGGATTACCATGGTAAAATACGGTATAAATGATATACGCTTATTATTTGAAAATGATAACAGGTTTTTAGAACAATTCTAAAAGGGAAAGGAAGGATAAGATGCTGTTACCAATAGAATGGTTAAGGGACTATATAGATATAGATATGTCAGGAAAAGATTTGGCAGATGGCCTAACCCTATCTGGTTCCCATGTTGAATCAATTGAACTTCTAAACAAGGGAGTTCATGGTATAGTGGTTGGCAAGATTCTAACTATAGAGAAACATCCTGATGCTGATAAATTATTTGTTTGCATGATAGATATCGGAAAGGAAACACTTCAGATTGTAACTGGGGCTACAAACCTAAGCCAGGGAGACTATGTACCTGTTGCAAAAGTAGGTTCTATTTTACCAGGTGGCCTAAATATAGACAAGACAAACTTTAGGGGGCTTGACTCTTTTGGCATGCTATGTTCCCTCCAGGAGCTAGGCTATAGTGACAATGTAATTTCAAAAGAAGTTAGGGATGGAATATTTATACTTGACAAAGAATATCCCCTGGGGTCAGATATAGTTGAAATTTTAGGCTTGGACAATGAAGTAATAGAATTAGAAATTACTCCAAATAGGCCTGATTGCCTAAGTATAATAGGTATGGCTAGGGAAACTGCTGCTACATTTAATATTGCCTTGAAAGAACCTACTATTAGTATAGAAGGAGAAGAAGGGCATATAAGGGATTATTTACAGGCTATAGAAATAGAAAGTAAAAATTGTCCCAGATACTATGCCAGGGTGGTTAAGGATGTAAAAATTGCACCATCACCTCTGTGGATGCAAAAAAGGTTAATGGAAGCAGGCATGAGACCCATCAACAATATAGTTGATATAACCAACTATGTTATGCTGGAGTATGGTGAACCCTTACATGCCTTTGATTTAGAAAAGGTAGAAGGTAAAAAGATTATAGTTCGCCAGGCTAGAGAAGGGGAAAAGATTCTAACTCTAGATAAGGTAGAGAGAAAGCTGGAGCCCAATGACTTAATCATTGCGGATGAAAACAATCCTGTTGCTATAGCAGGTGTTATGGGCGGATTTGACTCTGAAATTACAGATAATACTAGGGTAGTTCTTCTAGAAGGTGCAAACTTCAATGAAAAAAGTGTCCGACTTACATCAAAGAAATTTGGCCTAAGGTCAGAAGCATCAAACAGGTTTGAAAAAGGACTAGATCCAAATCTTGCTGAAATAGCTGTAAATAGGGTTTGCCAATTAGTTGAAGAAACAGGGACAGGAAAGGTTGTAGAATCCTATATAGACGTTTATGAAAACAAGTCAGTGGAAAAACATATAGTCCTAAGGCCAGAAAGGGCAAATAAGTTATTGGGATTAGATTTAAGTATAGATGATATGTTGGGATACTTGAATTCCTTAGGAATTGAATCCCAGTATGAGAATGGGATTATTAAATCCAGAATTCCTAGTTTTAGATTGGACTTAGACATTGAGGCTGACTTGATTGAAGAGATAGGAAGGCTATATGGTTTTCACAGGATAGAAAGTAATCCCTTAATGGGGACTCTAACCAGGGGCTTGAAGCCATATGTAAAGACCATAGAGGATAAGACCAAATCTTTCCTTCTAGGCTTAGGTTTCAATGAAGTTATGACCTATTCCTTTATCAGTCCAAAAGCTTATGACAAGATTAACCTAGCTGAAGACAGTAAATTAAGACAGTATATCAGTCTGATAAATCCATTGGGGGAAGACTATAGCTCCATGAGAACCACCTTAATCCCTACTATGATGGAATTGCTGGGCAGAAACTATAATAGGAATGTAGAATCTACCTATACTTTTGAAATAGGAAATATATTCATTCCAAAACAACTACCAATAGAGAAACTACCAGATGAAAAGAAGGTATTATCTATAGGTTTTTATGGAAATGAAGATTTTTACTACCTAAAGGAGTCCCTTGACAAAACCCTAGCTAGGCTGGGCATCACTGGACTTGAATATGTAAGGGAAGAAGAAAACCCTACTTTCCATCCAGGAAGAACAGCTAG
>CAZFIO010000024.1:0-17786 GCA_964519585.1 uncultured Tissierellaceae bacterium | reverse complement strand
CATAAGTAAGCCTGACATATCTAGTATCCTGTTTACGTATTTACTGTCACTGACAATTAGTAGGCTCCCATTCTTCGATTTTACTTTTTGAAACCTACCCATGATCAGGCCTATACCAGAACTATCCATAAAACTAACATTCCTTAAATCCAAAATAATATTAAGGCTTTCTCCTTCCTTGTAGGACCTATCTATCCTATATCTGACCATTTCACTTGTATGGTGATCCAGCTCACCAGATAATTGTATGATTATAGTAGAACCATGTTTTTTAGTATTTAGCTCCAAAACATCCCACCTCCCTTAAGTATTAAAGAATAATTCTACATAAATTAGTTTAATCCTTCATAGAAATATGACTATTTTTGTAAGAAAAATGGGAAAAGGGTCAAAATGACCCTTTATTTACATGCTTCAACAACTTGTTTAAGTAAAATACTGGTTGTAACACTACCAACCCCACCAGGAACAGGTGTAATTCCTGCAACATCTTGGTAAACCTTATCATAATCAATATCTCCACTCATTTTACCTTGACTATCTGGACTCATGCCTATATCTATAATTATTGATTCCTTATGAAAATATTCTGGACCAAACATTTTTGCCCTACCAAGAGCTGTAAGAACAATGTCAGCTTCCTTAGCTACTTTTTCTAGGTCCCTAGTTCTTGAGTGGCATATAGTAACAGTTGCATTTTCTTCTAAAAGCATCATAGCCAAAGGTTTTCCCACCACTGTAGATCGATTAATAATAACAGCATTTTTCCCCTCCATAGGGATTTCATAATATTTTAAAATTTCCATAGCGGCCTTTGGTGTACATGGGGCAAAACCTGTCATATCACCCTCAAATATCTTTCCTAAATTTAAACTGTTCATGCAATCTACATCTTTTCCAGGTGAAACTGAATTCCTAATAATGTTTTCATCAATATGTTTTGGTAAAGGCCTAAATACCAAAATACCAGAGATAGATTCTTCATTATTTAACTCTGTAAGTAGGTCAACTAGGTTTTCTGTACTAATAGATAAGTCTTTTTCAAAAACCTCAGAGACAATTCCTAGGTCCTTACAATTTTTGATGATACTATTTTCATAATAAATATCATCAGGATTTGACCCTAATCTAACAATGGCTAATTTTGGATGTTTACCCTGGTTTTTTAAACCTTCTACATCCTTTTTAATCTGCTCCCTAATAGTATGGGCAACATCCTTACCCTTTAAAATTTTCACTGTGAAACCCTCCTCATTTATGTTTTTAATTCTTTGTCTATATTATATCAATTATAACACTAAAAAGGAACTTAAAGGTAATAACCCCTTAAGTTCCATGATAAGAGTAAGCAATAAGCCGTGTTCTGTCTCTTTGGTCATCTATCTAGATTTATTGTTACCAATAAATTCATGCGACCTACCATTGGGACGATAGCGAGCAACCATCTTTATATGTCCCTTCTTGGTCTTGCTCCAGATGGGGTTTACATAGCCCTTTAGTCGCCTAAAGGCTGGTAAGCTCTTACCTTACCTTTCCACCCTTACCAGGCACTCAAATTTATACATAAATATTTTTAATATAATGTTTTTTATAAATTTGAGTGCCTGGCGGTATCTCTCTGTTGCACTTTCCTTAGGGTCACCCCCACTGGACGTTATCCAGCATCCTGCTCTATGGAGCACGGACTTTCCTCATGCAATATGCACGTAACCAAATGGCCTACTCAGATTCTATCTATAATATATCACTTTTTACATAATTTTGCAAAAGTAAAAAATGTAAATTAAAATTATCATTACTTTAGATAGTAAAGAATTCTACCACAGCTTTCACAATATACCAGTTGTTTTTTTGATTTTAAATTTGTAACAAGATAGGTAGGTATCCTAACATTACAACCTAAACAAATATAAGCCTTAACCCCTACAATCCCCTTTAGTTTTGATTTCCTAATATTATAATATATATTTAGGTCTTCTTTAGGAATTTTCCTACTTGCTTCTTCTATAAGATCCTGTAGTTTGTTAATTTCAGTTTGTAGTTTATTTTTTCCCTCATTCCTTTCTTCTTCCATTAACTTTAATTTCTTTCTACCATCCCCTAGGAAAAAACCTATTTCATCCAGTTTTAATTTAAATTCCTCTTCCATTTCCATATATTTAATTATTTCTGTCTCAAGTGAATCAATTTTTTCCAGATTATTTTCTTTTTCCCTATTAAGATATTCTAACTCTTTTAGATCATTGATATCTCCACTATAAAGGGACCTGTCAATTTCTTTTATATTGAAATCAAGTTCTTTTAGACCTATCTCACCTTTCCTTATCCAGCCTAGCACTGAACTTATATTTTCTCTTGTGTTATTTTCCTCTATCCTTTTTTCTTTTATCTCATTAAGTAAAAAACTTATGTCAATATTTTTGTCCAGGACCTCCAGCTTTTCACAAAGTTTTTCTAATTCATTGTTATGATTTTCCAATTCCCAAATTAAGTCTAATTTGTTCATAAATAGGCCTCCAAAGATTAATATATTTTATGTGGTAAACCCGATTCCATAACAAGCTTAATTAATAGATCTTTTTCAAGATTTTCTTCTAGGTAATTCTTAATAACTGGTAGGATTATCCTTTCAGTATTAAAATGACCTGCATCAAATATTGTCATTCCTAATTCATGAGCAAATTGTGCATCATGATATTTAATATCACCTGTAATATAGACATCTGCCTTGTTTTCAAAAGCATCAAGTATGAAGTTACTTCCACTACCACCACAAACTGCAACCCTTTCTACAGGCTTGTTCCTATCCCCATATACTATTAAACTTTCTATTTTAAGTTTATCTTTTACAAAAGAAATATAGTCTATCATGGATCTTCCATCTATGGTCCCTATCCTTCCATAGCCAAATTTCTTTGATGTTAAAGCTAAACTACTAGTATCCTTAAGAGTAATTGGACTTAAAACTTCAGAGTTTTTAAGGCCTAGTACAGCTGCAAGATGATAATTTACACCATCATCTACTAGGTCAAGATTAGAATGGGCATTAAATACTACAATATCATTTTTTATAATATCCATAATCAGATTCCCTCTATTGGTCTCATTAGTTATGTTTTTTATAGGGTTAAAGATTAATGGGTGGTGGGTAATTATCATATCAAACTTTTCTACAAGGGCCTGATTTAACAAGGCCCTGTCCAAGTCTAACCCGACGAGAATTTTACCTACTATTTTATTATGGTTGCCTATCTGAAAACCTGTGTTGTCCCATGTGTCAATTAAGTCTTTTCTAGCCCATTTATACATTAAGTCTATAATTTCTTTAGCCTTCAACTTTCTTTAACACCTCCCTATAGAAAGAAAGATGACTATCAATCTCTATAACTCTCTCTTGTGACTTTTTACTTCTACTAGCTTTTAATTCATTTTTTATTGTTTCTAGATTATCTAACCTGGAAACAATAAACTCTTGCAGCAAGGGATGTTTGTTTTTTATAAGTATGGGATTTATAAGTAGATCCCAAGGGCTCTCAATCTTATCCAGGCCCTTCGTTGCGTATATAATTTCATAGAATCTACTAGTTTCCTTGGCCAGGCTTTCATTTATAATTGTAAATCCATTGTCATATAAAAATTGTCTTAACTCCCTACTAGCCACCATGGGTTGTAGTATAAAATGTGTGATAGAATCTGTAATCTCCCTATCCTTCTCCAATATATCTTGAATTAACAAACCTCCCATACCAGCTATGATGACTGTATCCACTTCAGCTGCTTTAAGAACCTTTAAGCCATCCCCTAATCTTGTGTCTATCATATGGTCTAAATTATTTTCTTTTACATAGGAGGATGCTTTCTTTAGGGAGTCATAGCTTACATCCGAAGCTATAACCTTATTTGCAATCTTGTTTTTAACTAAATACACTGGAATATACCCATGGTCTGTCCCTATATCTGCCACACTAGCTCCTTTAGCTACAAGGTCAGCTATTTTCATTAATCTATCTGATAGTTTCATTGTATTCTCCTTATATATATTAAAGATTCGCTTTCTTGGCGAATCTTTAATTATTCAAGAAAATCTTTTAATTTTTTACTCCTACTAGGATGCCTTAATTTACGTAAGGCTTTAGCCTCAATTTGTCTAATCCTTTCCCTAGTAACTTCAAACTCCTTACCAACTTCCTCCAAAGTTCTAGCCCTTCCATCATCTAGGCCAAATCTTAAACGAAGAACTTTTTGTTCCCTTTCAGTTAGGGTGTCCAAAACATCAATTAACTGCTCTCTAAGCATAGTAAAAGTTGCAGCATCTGCTGGTGCAATAACATCCTCATCAGGTATAAAATCACCTAGATGGCTATCCTCTTCTTCCCCTATAGGAGTCTCTAGGGAAACAGGTTCCTGGGCAATCTTCATTATTTCGCGAACTCTTTCAACATCTAAATCCATTTCCTTGCCTATTTCCTCAGGAAGTGGGTCTCTACCTAACTCTTGTACTAGTTGCCTTTGGACCCTGACTAGTTTGTTTATAGTTTCTACCATATGAACTGGTATTCGTATAGTTCTTGCCTGGTCTGCAATTGCCCTAGTGATTGCCTGCCTAATCCACCAGGTTGCATAAGTAGAAAATTTAAAGCCCTTTCTATATTCGAATTTCTCTACTGCCTTCATTAGGCCTAGGTTGCCCTCCTGGATTAGGTCTAAAAATAACATACCCCTGCCCACATATCTTTTGGCTATACTTACTACCAAACGTAGATTTGCTTCTGCCAAATGTTTTTTTGCAGATTCATCCCCAGCTTCCATTCTTTTTGCTAGCTCAATTTCTTCATCTCCAGTTAGAAGTGGTATTTTTCCTATTTCTTTTAGATACATCCTGACAGGATCATCAACACTGATTCCTTTTGGTACTACTAGGTCATTGGCCCTATCTTCTTCACTGTCATCCTTTAATTCAATATCCTCTTCATCAGCTAGATTATCATCTTCACTTTCTAAAAGGATTATTTCATCTTTTTCGCCCAGTATTTCTATATCCATATCTTCCAACATTTTATAAATATCATCAATTTCATCAGTAGATAAATCAATTTTTTGTAATGCATCTGCTACTTCCTTATATGTCAGAATCCCAGATTTTGTACCTTTGGCAATTAGACTCTTAACCTTATCTTGTAGGCCTTTAATATTTTTTTCAGTTTCATTGGGTTTTTGTGCCAATTGTGGAACCTCCTCACTCATGTGTAATATACTTTATTTCATTGTTTATCCTGGTTAGTTGTAAAAATAAGTCTTCAATATTAATATTATTATCCTGGTTGCTATTTGTTTCTGATTCTTCAATTGTTTTAATAATCATATTTCTTTTATTTAAAAGTTTATTTAGAACAATTGTCTTAATAAGATCTTCTATTATATTTTCTATGCTTGTAGGATCATACTCAATCTTTTCCAGAACTAAGTTATCTATAAATTCCTGACTTATACCTTCTTCTAAAGATTGAGCTTTGAAATTTTCAAGGTCTAGACTTTCACTTGAATTGTAGTCACTTAAAACTATATGGTATATTGTCTTGGCCTCTTTTGAGGTAAAATCATTTGCTGATAGCTTGTTCTTTATTCTTTCAAAGTATTCTATATTTTGGATAATAATTCTTAAAAGGTCAAATTCAGCCTTTAGGTAGCCAGATAAAATTAAGCTTTTAACTGGTTGGATATGATTTCTATTATTGTAGGCTTTAGTCTTATAATCTCTAGTATTCACAGTATTCTTGCTAGTTCCTATCTCTTTCTTTATAGCTTCTTTTGAAATACCTGTATCCTTGGATATTTTATCTATATATACATCCTGTTCCACAGGACTTTTTAAAGACCCAATTAGTCTAGACACCTCAATAGTAAATTTTATATTATCTTCTGTTTGATTTAAGTCATATTGTTTTTTCATTAATAAGATTCTATAATCAATATGGTTTAAGGCTTTAAGTAGTGTTTTTTCAAACTCTAGCTTGCCATATTTATTTATGTAATCATCAGGGTCCATACCCTTAGGAAGGGTAATAATTTTAGGCTTAATATCTAGGGCCAAAAGAATTTCTATTGCTTTTAGGCTTGCCTTAATCCCCGCTCTGTCTGAATCATAGCAAATATATATTTCCTTCCCAAATCGTTTCAGAAGTCGCCCCTGCTGTTCAGTTAAAGCAGTACCCAAACTAGCCACAGAATATACTATTCCCTTTGAAAACAAGGAAATAACATCCATATAACCTTCTACTAGGATAATTTTCTCCCTATCAGAATACTTGCTTACTAAATTTAATCCATATAAATTATAGCCTTTATTAAATACAATACTTTCTCTAGAATTTAGGTATTTTGGCATAGAATCATCAAGTACCCTGCCACCAAAGCCAATAACTCGGCCCTTTGTATCGATTATTGGAAATATAATTCTATTTCTAAATTTATCATAGTAACCATTATTCCCACTTTTAAGACCAATAAGACCTAGTTTTTCTACATCTTCTGCTTTATGCCCCTTTCCTAACAAGTGCTTGTATAGGTCCTCCCAAGAGTTTAATGCAAAGCCTAGACCGAATAATCTGGTAATCCTTCCAGTAATTTGCCTTTTCCTTAGGTATTCCTGTATAGCCTTATTTTCCTCTAAATTTTTAAAAAAGAACCTAGCTGCATCTCTATTTATCTCATATCCAGCTTGTTTTTCTTCCAAATATTGACTGTCAACCAAACTTTCCTCAACTTGAATACCTAACTTATCTGCTAAAAACCTTATGGCATCTGTAAAATCTAAATTTTCCTTTTCCATAATAAACCTAATCCCATCACCACTGACACCACACCCAAAACAATGATAAAATTGTTTTGAATTTGACACAGTAAAGGAAGGTGTTTTTTCATTATGAAAAGGACATAGGCCTACATAGTTTGAGCCGGATTTCTTTAACTCAATATAATCAGATATAATATCTATAATATCATAGGATTCCTTTACCCTTTCAATAGTTTCACTACTAATAAATTTTGTCATATAATCACCTAAAATTCACCTACCATAATAATATCCTATACTCTATTCTATATATTCGACATAAAAATCCAAAATCCTTCTTTTTTTCTAAATATTTTAATATTTTTCCCATGCCTTAGGAATAAATAAAGATTTGAAGGTATTTACCGCATACCTATCAGTCATTCCAGCAATATAGTCACAAATCCTATCTTCTCTACTAGAGTTGCTGATATCTAGGTTTTTGAATTCATTTGGTAGACTTTCAAAATTATCCATGTAATAATAGTATAATTCCTTAATCATATATTCGGACTTTTCTTCTTCAGTTTTAGCATTCTTGTTTAAATATACATTTTCAAACATAAAATCTCTTAGTTTATCTGTTGCTTGAGCTAATTCCTTACTCATTAGTATATTATTGCTATTTATACTATTTTTAATCACATCAACTATCATGGTGTTGATTCTTTCACCATGCTTATGCCCCAAGACCTTCAGGCAATCCTTAGGCAAGTCTTCTCTGCTGATTATCCCAGCCCTTATGGCATCATCTATATCATGGTTAATATAGGCAATACGATCCGAAATTTTCACAATTTGACCCTCCATAGTCTTGCAAGGATTTGTCCCAGAATGGTTTAAGATTCCATCTCTAACCTCATATGTTAAATTAAGTCCTAGCCTTCGGTCATTATGTTCTAATAAATCAACAACCCTTAAACTTTGAACATTGTGTTTGAAGCCCTTGGGGTGGAGCTTGTTTAATATATTTTCTCCTGTATGGCCAAAGGGGGTATGTCCCAAATCATGGCCTAGGCTAATAGCCTCTACCAAGTCTTCATTTAATCTTAAAGCCCTAGCTAGGGTTCTAGAAATTTGAGCAACTTCTAAGGTATGGGTAAGCCTAGTTCTCAAATGGTCTCCCTCTGGTGCCACAAAAACTTGCGTCTTATGCTTTAACCTTCTAAAAGCCTTAGAGTGTATTATACGATCCCTGTCCCTTTGAAAGTCAGTTCTAACTTGGCATTTGTCCTCCCGATACATTCTACCCCTAGAATTTGAGCTTAAACATGCATAGTCTGATAAGTATGATTTTTCATGGTTTTCTATTTGATTTCTAATATTTATTTTTTTCTTTCCCCATTTCCTATTCTTAAATAAGACAAATATCTAGATCCCACTTTATTGTTCAACATAAGTTTCAATATTCCTTTAAAAAACCAAAAATATATTATAAATAAATTAACAAAAGCACCTATTGGTGCAATTATAGTAGCTTTTGTTAAATTCTTATAAGCTTAAAGAGTCTATGTTACAGATAATAATAACTGGACTTTCCTACTGCTTGTAAAAAGGGGTCTTCTTGGCAGGGCTCCTTTTACAAAAATATATCTTGTCCAAACTTTTCAATCATATGCTCATCTATTATATTTGCAGTTTCACCTATAGCCCTTTTAGAAACATCTATCACTAGACAATCCAGTTTTTTCATTAAATCAATTGAGTAGTCTAGTTCTTTTTTTATCCTATGGTTACTGGCATAGTCTGAATTAGATGATAAGCCTAATGATTTTAGCCTTTCCTGCCTTATTTCATTTAAGGTATCAGGATTTATAATAAGACCTATTATTCTTCGTTTATCTTTCTCAAAAAGTTCCTTGGGTGGTGTAACTTCTGGTAAAAGAGGTATATTTGCTACCTTAAAGCCCTTATGTGCTAAGTAAAGACTCAAGGGAGTTTTTGATGTTCTGGAGATACCTATTAAACAAATATCTGATTCAATAATTCCTTTAGGATCTTTTCCATCATCATACCTAATAGCAAATTCAACTGCCTTAATCTGTCTATAATAATTGTCATCTAACTTTCTTATAATTCCAGATTCTCTTTTAGGTTCAAATCCTAGTATCTTTTCCATAATAAGCATTGGTGGGGTCATCACATCAAAGGTAGGAATGTTTAATTCCTTACCTTTCAGCTCTATAAGCTCTCTAGTGTCTTGGGATACAGTGGTATAAACAATCATGCTTTTACCAATCTCTGCCCCCTGGAAAATTTCTTCTATTTGATTCTTCTCCTTAATATATGGGTATTTTTTTATTTTATAATTTTCTGAGATAAACTGTCTTATGGCAGCACTTGCAATCAGTTCCCCGGTTTCCCCAATAGAATCTGATATTACATAAATAGTTATATCTGCATCCATAAAATCACCCCTTTATTTAAAAGCTTATTATACTATTTGCTCATTATCTTTGATAAATCGCACACCATTAGCATGGAATTATAAATTTTTCTTAGTAATCCTAGTCTATTATTTCTAAGTTCTTCATCCTCTACCATAACCATAACCTGGTCAAAGAAATTATCTATAGGGTCTTTTAAGGTAACTAATAAATCCAAAGCCTTATCGTATTCTCTTTTACTTATATGTTCATGGACTTTTTCTTCTATCTTGTTATAGGAGTCGTACAGATTAATCTCCTCTGACTCTAGTAGGTCCCTCTTTACAGTATCAGAATCTGTCTTAATTGCCAATGAAGAAACCCTGTTAAAGGCGGTAAGAATATCAGATAAACCTTCCTTGTCTAACCAAGGGCTAATCTTTTCTATTCTTAGCTTTATATCATAAATATTGTCAGTTTTCCTATTAATAACTGAATCAATTAAATCATATCTAACTCCCTTATCTGCAAATATATTTTTGATTCTTCCAACAAAGAAGTCCATGATTTCTAATTTTATTACATTGTAATCAAAGGCTAGGCTGTTTTCATCAATATACATGTAAAGAGCAGACTCTATCAACTCCATTAATTGTAGATCCAGTCTTTTATCAAGAATTATATTAATGATTCCCAAGGCACCTCTCCTTAAGGCAAAGGGATCCTGAGATCCTGTAGGGTGTATGCCTATGGCAAATAACCCACAAATAGTATCCAATTTATCAGCTATACTTAAAATTGAACCTGCAGTGGTAGAAGGCAAGTCATCTCCAGCAAATCTAGGTAAATATTGTTCATATATTGCTAGACTTACTATCTCATTTTCCCCAGAAATATGGGCATACTCCATCCCCATTTTGCCCTGGAGTTCTGTAAACTCTGTAACCATCTTGGTTACTAAATCATTTTTGGCTAAAGCACTAGCCCTAGCTACATTTTTCTTGGTTTCTTCTCCAACACCAAGATATTCGGAAATTCTTTCAGATAGTTTGGCAATCCTCTTTGTTTTATCATACAGGCTACCTAACTTATCTTGGAAAACTATATCCTTTAAAAATTCAGTATAATGTTCTAGTGGATATGATATGTCTTCATTGAAAAAGAATTTGGCATCCTCAAGTCTAGCACCTAACACCTTCTCATTTCCCTTAATAACTGTATCTATATAATCTTGATTTCCATTTCTAACAGTAATAAAATATGGCAACAGTCTGCCCCTATCATCTAGGACTGGAAAATACCTAAGATGCTCCTTCATAGGTGTAATAAGTACATCCTTAGGTAGATTTAAATATTCCTTTTTAATCCTTCCTAAAATAGGAGTAGGGTACTCCACAAGATTGGTAACCTCATCAAGTAGGTCCTTATCACAGTGTAGTTTACCGCCAACTTCCTTGGCTAGTTTTTCTGCACCATACTTGATTATTTCCATTCTTTTATTCCCATCTAAAAGCACATAATTATCTTCTAATAGTTTAAAATACTCATCAATATTACTTATCCTTATATCTGTTTTCCCCAAAAACCTATGCCCTCTAGTAATATTGGAAACTTCTATACCTTCAAAATCAAAGGCTATAATTTTATCATCCAGTATAGAAACTATCCAGCGAATAGGCCTGGCAAACCTGATATCTTTTCCTCCCCATTTCATGGATTTAGGAAAAGTAATTGATTTTATAAGTTTTGCCAATTCAAGCTTTAATATTTCTTCTAATTCTTTGCCTCTTTTTACTAGCCTTGCATGTGTATAGTCAACGTTATTTATTTCCTTTATGAAAATGCTATTTAGATCAACTTTTTGCCCCCTCATAAAGCCTAGTAAGGCCTTTGTGGGATTCCCATCCTCATCAAAAGATATGTCCTTAGATGGTCCTTTTACTTCCACAAGGCTATCAGCCTGTTTTTCTTCTAATCCATCCACAAGAACTACAAGTCTCCTAGGTGTAGAATATGTCTTAATTTCTTCAAATTTAATTTCTTCTTGGCTAAATAAATCAGTAAGTTTTTCCTTGATTTGAGACATAGTATTTTCAACATACTTAGCTGGTAGTTCTTCCATCCCTATTTCTAATAAGTATTTTTTACCCATTTAATTCACCTACTTCTCTTAACAAGGGATAACCCATTTCTTCCCTTTGTTCCAAATAATTACTAGCCACAAGCCTTGCAAGTTTTCTCACCCTAGCAATATAATTAGTACGTTCTGAAACCGATATAGCTCCCCTTGCATCTAAAACATTAAAGGTATGAGAACATTTCAATACATAGTCATAAGCTGGAAGTACAAGTTTTTCTTCCAAAACATTGTTAGCTTCTTTTTCATATGAATTAAAAAGGTCCTTTAAAAGCTTAATATCTGCCTTTTCAAAACTATATACGGAATGTTCATATTCAGCCTTGTTGAATATGTCTCCGTATTTTATATCCTTATTCCATCTTATATCAAATATATCGTCAACATCTTGAAGATACATAGCTATTCTTTCTAGCCCATAAGTTAACTCTGCGGACTCTAGCTGGCAATTTATACTAGCAACTTGTTGAAAATAAGTAAACTGAGTGATTTCCATTCCATCTAGCCAAACTTCCCAACCAAGTCCCCAAGCTCCTAAGGTTGGTGCTTCCCAATTATCCTCTACAAATCTTATATCATGTTTTAGCGGATCAATCCCTATAGTCCTAAGACTATCTAGATATAAATCTTGGATATTGTCTGGAGAAGGTTTTATTATAACCTGGAATTGGTGATGCTGGTAGACCCTATTTGGATTTTCCCCGTATCTTGCATCTGCTGGTCTCCTGGAGGGTTCAACATAAGCTACCTTCCATGGCTCTGGCCCCAATGCTCTTAAAAAAGTATGAGGACTCATGGTGCCAGCTCCCTTTTCAATATCATATGGTTCTAGGATTACACACCCCTTATCTCCCCAATAATTATACAGTTTCAGCATTAAATCCTGAAAATACATATAAACCCTCCTTGATTAAAGTATAAGATAAACATCTAGGCTTAAAACTTATCTAGATTTGCCTAAACTAGTTTAATGTAATTATTATTTTAAAAACTGCTAGAAGTTTAAATTATTTTATCCTTATTTTAAAGCATTTCTTATTTGAAAATCTTCCTAAATCGTATTTAATAATTTAGCAAATTATGGACCTTGTGTCAATAGTAGCTGTATTCTAGCTCTTTTCTATTTATTTTAAGCTATTTAAAATTTTTAACGAATTGAAGTCTTTTCTATCTATATTATATAAAATATATTCTTCTATAATAGACTGAAGTTTTCTAAGAGATCTACTATCAATATCAATATCTTCCAAGTCATCCAGGGATGTATACAATAAAGCTATCATACAATCTACCATATATTTATCTATGTTTTTCGCACTTAAATCACTTGTAAAGCAATTTACACAAATTAATCCACCCTCCATAAGGCTAAATTTCACCTTTCCATTTAAGGAATTGCCACAATGGGCGCATGAACTAAGACTAGGTCTATAGCCTAAAAAAGAAATATATTTGAATCCGAAGGCAATAAAAAATTTTTGAAAGTCCCTCTCCAGGCTAGATAGGGTCTCAAGTCCCTTAAGTAAAAGCAAGTATAACTTCTGGCTACTTTCTTCCTCTAGGGTTGACTTATCCATTAATTCAAGTATATAAGAACCATATAGGAACCTATCCAAATCCTTGCGTATATCATAAAAGGGATTAATAAGTGAGGCTTGATTTAAATAATAAAAATTCCTCCCCTTGTTAAATAAATATTCACTTTGAGAGAAGGGTTGAGTACTTGCTATAATTGCTGATTTTGGCCTATAAGCCCCCCTAGCCATAACATGAATTTTCCCATGTTTTTTTGTATATATATTTAAAATTTTACTGGTATCCCTGTATCTCATTTCACTTAATACGATACCCTCAGTTTTTAACATATGCCTACTACCTACCTATATCCAAAGTATTTGATCTTATTTTCCTTCTCTCTCCAGTTCTTTTCAACCTTTACCCATAATTGTAGATTAATCTTACTACCCAGTAGGCTTTCTATCTCAACCCTGGAGGTTTTTCCTATTTCTTTAAGTTTCTGACCATTCTTACCGATTACTATACCCTTATGGGATTCCTTTTCACAATAAATTGTAGCAAGAACATCAATTAAATCCTTATCTTCTCTGGTCTTCATGCTTTCAATTCCCACATATATGCCATGAGGCACTTCCTCATCTAAGTTTATCAAAGCTTTTTCTCTAATAATTTCTGAAATGATAAACCTCTCTGGTTGGTCTGTAATCATATCTTCAGGAAAATACTGGGGTCCTTCAGGTATAATCCCTTGAATTATTTCAATATATTTTTCTATATTCTCATCATTGAGTGCTGATATAGGAATAATCTCCTTAAATATCCCCATTTGAGAATACTTCTCTACTAACTGTGCCAAATCACCCTTATCCATCCTATCTATTTTGTTTATTACTAATACTATAGGGGTGGAAATATTTTTTAATTCCCCGATTATATACTTATCTAAAGAACCTATGTCCATACTATCATCAACCATAAAGCTTACTAAATCAACCTCTTCCAAGGTACTTTTTGAAAGCTTTAACATATAGTCCCCAAGCTTATTCTTTGGTATTTGTATACCTGGCGTATCTAAAAAAACGACTTGAAAATTATCACCAGTATAAACCAATTGTATTTTGTTTCTTGTGGTTTGAGGTTTATCAGATATTATGGATATTTTTTCTCCAATTATTTTATTCAAGAGGGTTGACTTCCCCACATTAGGTCTGCCTACTATACTTACAAATCCTGACTTATACATGTTTCTCATCCTTAATCTTTAAATTTTCAGGCCCAAAGCTATGAGGCAATAAATCTGCCAAACTATATATCTTATATTCATCCAAGGACTTGGCGATTATTATCCTTAGGTCTTGACCAAATTCCCTCATAACCTGCCTGCAGACACCACATGGGTAGGTAAAGTCCTCATCACCTACTATAGCTATGGCTTTTATTTTCCTATTGCCTTCTGAAATAGCTTTAAATATAGCTGTTCTTTCGCCACATAAGGTAGGTCCATAGGAGGCTATTTCTATATTGCATCCCTTGTATATTTTATTGTCCTCTGCCAATACAGCTGCACCAACATTGAAATTTGAATATGGAGTATATGCCTTCTCTTTCCCTTCAAATGCCTTTGAAATTAAATCCCTTATCTCCAAATTATCTCCTCCATTAAATTTATCCAATTATTTGAAATACCAAAATTCCTACAAGCAATCCTAATATTCCACCTAAAACCACCTCTATAGGGGAGTGAATATTCCCCTCCACCCTGCTCTCCCCCACTAAAAATGCCAATATAAATGCAAGTGTAATAATTAATACATCCTTCACTATAAAACTAATAATTGTGGCTAAGCAAAAAGCTACAGCCGAGTGCCCACTAACAGCACCACCCTGAAAATGGGTGCCCCAACCCTTATACATCTTTGTTTTTAAACCAATGGTGAGTAAAACAACTAAAATAATAGCAACTGTTGTAAGGTGAAAGTTTGAACTCCGTATATTATAAAGTAGTTTATAGGTAAGTAAATTTAATTTATTGTAAAATAAGGTATATCCTACAATCAGGGCCACAAAAGCAGAAATCAGCACTGCCCCTGCTGATATATCTTTTGCCACCTTTGCCACGGGATGATAATCTTCGGTTATAATATCAATAGTTTTTTCTATAGCTGTATTTATCAGCTCTACAACTACCACTAGGCTGGTAGCCAAGAGAAGAATAAGAAATTCAACCTTTGTAAAATCAAAAAAAAGGCTAAAGCTCATAACTGCAATAGCAGCTATATAGTGTATAAGCATATTTCTTTCTGTCTTAATTGAAGTTATTAGTCCTGATACAGCATAATTGAAACTATCAATTAAACCCTTCATACTAACTACTCTCCTCGCTAGCCTTATAAATATTCAAATACTTCATTACACTTTTTTCCTTCTTTCTCATAAGGTCTTTATCTGACTTTGTTAGGTGGTCATAGCCCATCAAATGAAACATACTATGAACAACTAGGTAGGCTATTTCCCTATCTATAGTATGTCCATATTCTTTTGATTGTTCCATGGCCTTTTCAACTGAAATTATTATATCACCCAAAAATGGAGCTCCAATCCCAAAATCTTCATCCATTGGAAAAGAAAGTACATCTGTTGCAGAATCTACATTCCTATATTGTTTGTTTAAATCCCTAATTTCCTTGTTATCAACAAGTGAAACAGAAACCTCATAGTTTTTAGTCCTAGCTTCTTCTTCTAAGGATGCACATATTGCTTTCTTTATAAGCTCCTCCAAAACCTGGGTCAATTCTATTTTATCCTGCCTATTGTCAATATAAATTTCCATAATAATCTTCCTTAATTATTATTTTCCAATTTTTCATATGCTGCAATAATTCTTTCTACCAAGGGATGCCTAACTATATCCAGTCTTGAAAGGTGAACTATATCTATTCCCTTTATATCAGTTAAGATCTTTGCTACTAATTTTAATCCAGATGCCTTTCCCTTGGGTAAGTCTATTTGTGTAATATCACCAGTAATAATAGCCTTGGAACCAAATCCTAGTCTAGTTAAGAACATTTTCATTTGCTCATTGGTTGTGTTCTGTGCCTCATCCAGTATCACATAGGCAGAATCAAGGGTCCTGCCCCTCATGTAGGCCAAGGGAGCAACTTCAATTAGGCCCTTCTCCATACTACGAATATAGTTTTCCGCACCAAATATCTCAAATAAAGCATCATATATGGGTCTTAGGTAGGGATCTACTTTTTCCTGCAAATCTCCTGGGAGAAAGCCCAGACTTTCACCAGCCTCCACAGCCGGTCTAGTCAAAATAATCCTATTTACTTGCTTGTTTTTAAAGGCATGTATTGCCATAGCCATTGCTAAATATGTTTTACCAGTTCCTGCTGGGCCTATTCCGAATACAATATCATTGTTTTTTATAGAGTCAACATATTTTTTCTGGCCCAAAGTTTTAGGTTTAATACTCTTGCCATTAGCAGTAATACAAACAACCTGGTTCAATAACTCCTTTATACTATGATCATTTCCATTGTTAATTAACTGAATGGCATATTTAATATCCTGTAAATCTATCTTTTTTTGTAGCTCAAGGATATTGATTAAATTATAAACCAGTTTTTCACCTAAATCCAGGTTTTCCTTATTTCCAATTAGTTTAATCCTTCCATCCCTTATAAGTATATTTATTCCCAGTTCCTCTTTTATTAAATTAACTTTTTCATCTAATTCACCAAATATTTCTGAAATTATTTTATTGTTATTTAATAATATACTTCTTTCGCCTAAGTTGCTTCCCAAATTATAGCCTCCTAATTATTAATTATTTGGACTTTTGAAATATCTTCTAAAACTTCTACAACAGCTCTTGTTCTTAATATATTTCCCCTTATATCATGGGTGATTTCCTTTGATATTATTTCACTATCATCTGCTAATTCCTGATTTATATCATCAATAGCCATAATATGTGATTTATTTTTTAAATACTCAATATCTCTTTTAATCTCCTTTAATTCCACCTCTTTGAATATATTGGTTACTAGTTTAATAGGTAATTTAAAGGCCTTAAATTTAACAATACTTTTTTCTTCTACTTCTTCAATATAATTTTTAAAGGGAATTTCACCAACTAGAAACCTAACTCCCTTATTTCCTATTTTAATACCCCTTTGCTTGTATATATTGCCAGTTTCTTTTTCCTCAAACTCTATAATATTCTCTTCCTTAGTTGAAATATATCTAGTTTGGGCTAAGACTTCACCTTCTGCATGTACCAGATGTATTTCATCTGATAAATCGCTATCCATAAGCCCAGTTATTAATAGGTCCCCAGCTTCTACAATTTCACCCTTATTCACCAGGGCCTTGCCCTTCCTAGCTACAATCTTTTTTATAAGGCCTTTTTTTCTGGCTATAATATTTGCAGGATAGGATTTATCAATTTTCTCAGGTGGTAGATCTTCTTCTTTAATTGTTATTAAAAATTTCACCCCAGAAATTTCTGTGTCCAAAAAAGTTATAAAATCATACTCATTTATAATAAGAGATTCAATCTTTTCTTTATCAAATGTTCTTTTAAACCTGGCAATTTTATAATTATGGCTTTCAAGAAGATATATTAATTCATCATGTGGGACTTGGTCTCCACCTATAATACTTATTTCCCATACCATAGAAGATAGGAAAGTAATAATTATTATAAAAATAAATAAACCTATTAATATCATTTTTCTTTTCCTTAAATATGCAAGAAGAAAAGGCAAGCCTTTTCTCTCAATGATTTCTACTTTGCACCCAAGCTTTTTAACCAAAATGTCTAAGTTTTTATAGCCATTAACAGATACTGTAGCCCCTAATTCAATATGACTAAACCTTTTTACATTCCATAAGTATATATCATTTGCTAGAGCTAAATTTAATA
>CAZFIO010000023.1:0-17808 GCA_964519585.1 uncultured Tissierellaceae bacterium | reverse complement strand
GTTTTAAATATTTATTCGAACATATCTGGTTAGATTTGTTGCACTTTATTCTCCTGATGTTCATTAGCGGACCAGAAAAGCTAGACCCTACAATCCTAATTTCAATTGTCCAAGATTCAAGCCTGACCCCCTGCCCTATAAATTTAAAGAGGGTTGCATTTCCATGCATCCCTCTACATCAATAACTTTTCCAATTCTTCTGCCGACATTGGCTTAAAGTAGTTAAATCCTTGGCCGTAATCACAATTGTTTTCTTTTAAGAAGATTACTTGTTCTTCAGTCTCTATCCCTTCGGCTAAAACCTTGAAACCAATGAAATGACCAAGGTCAATAATAGTTTTAGTAATAAAGGAATTTCTACTGTCTCCAGGTATTTCACTTATAAAATTCCTGTCAATCTTTAATATATCTACAGGCAGATGTCTCACATAGGTTAGCGAAGAGTAACCTGACCCAAAGTCATCCAAGGCTATGGACAAACCAAGGTCTTTTATTTCTTTTAATACCTTAATAGTCCTTTCAATATCTACCATTATAGATGTTTCTGTGATTTCAACTTCCAAGCCCACCTGGGGTATAGCATGTTTTTCTAAAAGAACTTGTATTTTTTCTGCTAAACTTTCCTGCATTAAGGTAGATGCTGAAAAATTAACAGAAAGTTTAATGGGAGAGCAACCCTTATCTATCCACTGTCTTTTTTGATTACAGACCTGCTTCAAGACCCAGTTATCAATATTTATGATTTGCCCTGTTTTTTCAGCAAATGGTATAAAGGCCATGGGTGATATCAAACCTTTTTCGGGGTGAATCCATCTAATTAGTGCTTCTGCCCCTATAATCTCATTGGTCTTTAAGTCTATTTGAGGTTGATAATATAATTTAAATTCCTTCTTCTCAAGGGCTAATCGTAATTCATTATTCATCTCCATATACTTCCACGCAATATCCGTCATTTCCCTATTGTATATAGATAGTTTATTTTTCCCGGTTTGTTTTGCATAAGATAGGGCTAAGTCTGCATTTTGTAAAAGTGTATCAAAATCTTCCCCATGATTTGGATATATTGATATTCCCACGCTTATGGTAAAGGGAAAGGTTTGATTCTTATGTAACCAGGGTGTTCTTGCTTTATTTATAATCTTAGTAACATGGTTTCCTATCTCCTCTTTAGACATGTCCCTAAATATAATTGCAAAGGCATCCCCACCAAATCTAAATAATTCATTAGGGCTTTTAATTGTCTCAGCAATAAGCCTTGCTATATATAGGATTAGACTGTCACCAGCCTTATAGCCCATAGTTTCATTTATATTTCTAAAGCCATCAATATTAATAAAAGCAAGTCCAAATTTTTCTTTAGCAGTTTTAAAATCGCCAGTTAACTCTCCAATTCTTTTTTCCAAATGGGACTTATTTGGCAATTTGGTTAAGCTATCATAATAGGCCAGCTGGTATAGCTTTTCTTCCATCAACTTTTCTTCTGTTATATCCGTATGTGACCCAGCAGCATAAACTGCATGTCCTTCATCATCGTATTCTATCTTTCCCTTGCTAGCAATCCACCTGTAGTTGCCGTATTTGTCTTGCACTTTGAAAGTATAATTTAAAAATTCTTTTCCTCTTTCCCTGTGCCAACTAAAAATCTCACTTCTTTTTTCTTTGTAATCAGGGAGGGTAATTAAGGTCATTATTTCTTGTGAACTTCTTTCATCATCTTTGGAAAATCCATAGTCTTCCTTATAGGGTAGAGAGAAAAATGATTCTCCTGTCTTAAAATCCCAATGCCAAATTCCATCATTGGAACCCTGAACAATTATCTCCAATTTCTTTTTACTTTTTTTTAGGTCCTTTCTGCTTTCTCTTAGCAGGCTAATTTGATCATGTAATACTTTTTCATTTTCTCTTAATTTACGATGAGTGGATGCTAGTTCTAGGTAGGTATCGTAAATTCTATCATTGGATAATTTAAATAATTTCATCTTGTCTAATATTATTAAGTAGAATATAAAAGCAGTAATAAATACATAGGCCCAACCCTTATAGGTTTGTACACTTGTAAGCAATTCCTTGTCCTCAACCAAGGAGCTAATAATTCCATCAGAAAATACAATCCAAAGTATTCCAACTATAAGATAGGTAAGTATTATCTTTAGTGTGGCCTCCCTAGGCTCTATTCGTTTCTGAAGTTCTTGGATCATAGACTTGCCACCATCAGTATGAACATTTTCTTCAGATCCACCTTTAGAACTATTTAAATTATTCATAATTTCACCACCTACTGGTTTAATTATAAGATAAGTGCAGGATATAGATAAACCCCCTAAAGGGGGACCTATTATCTATATTTTATTCTTTTTAAGGCACAATCTTTAAGTTCAGGTATATTATAAAGTTTATAAAGTTCATAGCAAGAATAGGTTAGTTTTATGGCATGTACATCTGGTGATTGAGCACCTTTAAAAATTAAACAATCCCAGGACAATTCCGTATGGTCAGTATATGTAATCCCATACCTTATATTTTCCACAGCAATAAGATGGGTTATAACACAGCTAGTAAATATATCTATGGCCCTTTCAAAGTTATCAAAATAATCCTTAAGAACCAAGAGTGCATGTAGTCCTGTAATAGTATGTAGGGCCACAATATTTTTGGAATCTAAATATACAGGGATTAATAGTTCAAGCAAAGCCTTTATCTTTTCTTCTTCATTTCCCTGAATGACAAATGATTTCCCCATATATTCTTCATCATTATATAGGGCTCTAATCCTTTGGCCTAAACTATCATAGGTATCTAGTAAATCATTTATATGGGTATTTTTTCTTATTTCATTCATAGCCTCTACTATTTGTCCAGCAGGAATATGTCTAGTAAATAAGTTGGCCTCTCTGTAAGCTGTTACATAGTATGCTAGAGCCCTAGCTACCTCATCTATAAGGCTTTTATCTAAGCTGTATCCTTCAACTGCATAGGCTAGTCGAATTAGGGTATGAAACAATCCAGAAGACATACCTAAGTCATATAAACTTAATATATCCCTAATGCAAATATGTATATTTTCATGGTTAATTTCCTTTTTTATAATACTTAAGGCAGATTCATATAGTTCTCGTTTACCCACGCTTTCCTCTAAAGATCCTAGGACTGGATGTTCTTCTTGGACCAAATTTATCTTAGTTTTTTCAATGTATTCCCTGGAGTAAGAGTCAACGTATTCTAGGCTTCCAGTTAGCTTGTAGAGGGCCAATTGTCCCATAGGTAAATGATTTACTAAATTCCTCATATAGGGTGAATGATTTTTCCCATAGTCATTAATAATTTTGCCAATACTCATTCTTATACCTCTTTCTATAGTAAAATTCACGGCTATTTTTCATATACCCTATATTTTGAAATCTTAACTAAAATATTTTTTTATTTCCTCCTTCAAATTCCTAGCCTTATATTCAAGTGATAGAACTGGATTGATTTTATACTTGTCTAGCAAGTAATAAAGATTTTCAATTTCATAAACAGAAGGAATTTCATGCCTGTCATATTGCCTGTCATTGGAGTGTACATGAATGTAAGAAATAAAATCTTTCAATTCACTTATCCATTCTTCAAGACTAGACCTACCAAGTCTTGCATGTCCTATATCCAAATTAACCCTTATATTATTCAGTTCCAATGTTTCCATATATTCCTTCATCATGGAGGGTCCTTCTTCAAATACATTTTCTATAAGTATTATTCCCTTAAAATCTGTTTCCACCAACAAGTTTTCCCACATCTCTTTTGCCTGTTTGTTATTTAAGCTTTTAAGACTAGGAATATTTATATAAGGGTTAATTTGACTATGAAAAATTACATAATCAATAGCTAGTTTTTCTGCAGTCTTAAGGGTGTCTAGATACCTTTTGTAACTAACCTCTCTAATCTTCAGGTCTGGACTAGCTGGTTTTAAATCTAGAAATGGCCCATGCAGGGATTTAATACCCTTAAAATTTTCAAGCAAGGCTCCATAGGAGACTAATAAATTTTCTAGCTCTACATCCCTAAGATTAGGCTCGGTAAAATCTTGTATTTCTACACCTATATTTAGGTTTTTAAATAAATCTATATCCAATTCATCTATTGTACTTATGGCTTTTACTATTTTCCTCATCATATCCCTCCTATCTTGATTATACAATATTATGAATTCAAAAAGAATTAAAAATCCCCCCTTCTCATAATTGAAAAGAGGGGAAATCTTTTTTGCTTTATTTTGCCTTATTATATTTTTCTTCTACCTTGGACCAGTCTACCACATTCCACCATTGATCGATATAGTCTGCCCTTTTATTCATATACTTCAAATAGTAGGCATGTTCCCATACATCAATACCTAATAAGGGTTTCTTACCCTGGGAAATAGGATTATCCTGGTTGGCTGTTGCAAGAACTTCAAGTTTTCCATCATTTAAAACTAACCATGCCCAGCCAGACCCAAATTGACCTAGGGCTGCTTTTTTAAGATCTTCCTTGAACTTATCAAAGCCTCCTAAATCAGATTCAATCTTCTCTCCTAATTCACCACTAGGCTTACCTCCACCGTTTGGTGACATGATTTCCCAAAACAGTGAATGGTTATAATGGCCACCTGCATTGTTTCTAACTCCAATCCTGATTTCTGATGGCAAATCATCTAAGGATTTTAATACTTCTTCTACATCCATATTTTTGAATTTATCATGATTTTCTAATGCCTTATTGGCATTATCAATATAGGCCTGATGGTGTTTTGAATGATGGGTCTCCATAGTTGTTTTGTCAATATGTGGTTCAAGAGCTCCATAATCATAGTTTAATTCTGGTAATTTGTAAGTCATGTTTATCTCTCCTCATATATATAATCTATAAAGTTTTTATCTATTAATATATATGCCCATTTTTCTAATTGATAAACATTATCATTTAACTTATTTAAAAATATCTTGATTTTTATTTACTTTCCAATAGGACTTTTATAATTCAAAAGCTTTATAAACTTGTAGTTATCCTCAATGCTTACTATATTTAAACTTCCATTTTCCACCTTAAATTTAAAAAAGTATTCCATATTATCAAATACCCAGGAAAAAACTAATCTTATTATTCCAGCATGGGTAACAAGTAGTACATCTTCACCCTGTTTAATAAGTTCTTCCATAAAATCTACTACTCTTTCATAAACTAATTTAAGACTTTCACCTTCCCTAATTATATAATCGTGGGGATTTTCTACCCATTCCTTGTACTCAAATGGATAGTTCTTTTCTATTTCATCATTTGTCAAACCTGAAAATACTCCAAAATCATATTCCTGGATTCTTTTTTCTTCTATTCCTTCCATGTCAAGTTCTAAATATTCTAAGGTTTCCTTGGTTCTTCTTAAGGGGCTAACATAAACCTTAGAAAACTTTAGGCCCCTAACAGTCTCCTTTATATCCTTTATTTGTTTTATTCCTTCTTCAGATAATACAGTTTCCTTAGTTCCAAATACTTTGGCCACATTATCCTCCGATTCTCCATGCCTTAACATTATTATATTCATTGTAAAATCCCCCAAAATATAAATAAAGAAGCAAGTTCTGTAAGTTCAATTGTTGCCCCATATACATCTCCCGTAAATCCGCCAATTTTCTTATAGCTATAGCTTGATATAAGTTCACCCAATAGTGCTGCTACTAGCAGGGGAATCAGATAACTTATATCTATAAATACCACTAAAAATATATAGAGGAAGGCTCCTATGAAGACATAATTCTTAGGCTTACTAGTATGAAGCATATCTCCTAGACCCCCAGGTCTTGCCACCTTCTTAAAGGCTATTTGAAAGAGAGTTACCAATCTGCTATTTCCCATTGAAAGTATTAGGGCCTTGGGAAGGTTATTGGTAAAGCTGGAAATTAATATGTATTTTCCCATTATAAGCAGGACTAAACTCAGGACTCCAAAGGCTCCTATTCTACTATCCTTCATTATTTCCAGTATACCTTCTTTATCTTTGTTTGAAAAAAAACCATCCGCTGTATCTGATAGTCCATCTAGGTGGAGTCCACCTGTTAAGATTATCATAAGCGCTACTGTTATAAAGGACATGATATTTATACTATGCCTGGAAAAATAAAAATAGGGTGCAGATGCAAGGCTACCTAGCATCATACCTACCAAGGGATAATAAAAGGTGCTCCATCTTAGATTTTGCTTATTAAATTCTACTGGAATATTTAAGGGCACTCTAGTTAGAAACTGGAGTGCTAGTATTAGCCCTTTTATCATTTTATCTTCACCGCTATCCCTGCTACCACTAGGTAGACTTCATCACTTAGGGATGATAGCTTTTGATTTATTCTTCCCTGTATATCCCTAAAAACTCTGGAAATATGATTTTCAGGAACAAGTGAAAAGCCAACTTCATTACTTACTAATAGCAACTTATAATTTTCTTTCTTAATCTCATTTATTAGGGCCTTTACTTCTTCTACTACCCTATCTTCAACTTCCTTTTGTAACTTATAGCCTATATAGTCTGTATCCTTTGTTAAATCGTACATTATATTAGAGGTTAAAACTGTGATGCAGTCAAGAAGATAGTACCTTTCTTTTCCCAGAGCATCCTTTAGCTTATAGGACCCTTCAAATGTTCTCCAAACTTCTGGCCTACCAGCCCTATGGAGGTTAACCCTTTCCTTCATTTCTGCATCTAAAACCTTGGATGTAGCAATATAAACTACATCTTTCTTATTCTTGTATATATTTTCAGCAAAACTACTTTTTCCACTTCTTGCCCCACCTATAATAAATGTAACCATTTTCCCACCCTCTAGTCTTCTTCTCTCATATCTAATAAGATTGTACTATCTATTGTTGCCTCTTCAAAGGTTCCCATGTTTTCCAGGGTAAAGAGAGCAGTTTCAATAATTTGAAAGGCCAATGGACAGCCTGAACCTTCTCCTAACCTCATCTTTAAATTTAGCATAGGCTCCATACCTAGTTCTTGAAACATGTATTTTGCTCCAGGTTCATCAGATAGGTGTGAAGGAATTATATAATCCTTAACTAAGGGGTTTAGTTTGATAGCACACAGGGCTGCAGCTGAAGAAATAAATCCATCCATAACTATAGGCCTGGAGTTTTTAGCTGCCGAAAGGTAGAGCCCGCACATACCACCTATATCATACCCCCCAACCTTTGCTAAAACATCTATTGGATCATCTTTATTTGGTTTATGTAATTCTATAGCATTTTTTATGGTGGTGATTTTAAGGTCTAATTGCTCTCTAGTGGCTCCTCCCCCTACCCCACATGTTTTTTCAACATCTAAATTAGATAATACTGAAAGTATAGCAGAGCTGGTTGTAGTATTGGCCATACCTAGTTCTCCAGTTCCTAGTATGTCATAACCTTCCTTAAAAAGTTTATCTCCAATTTCTATACCAACCTCTATAGATTTTACAGCCTCTTCATAGGTCATAGCAGGTTCTTTTGCAAAGTTTTTTGTTCCCTTAGATATCTTTTTATCTATAACATTTTCATGAGCAAAGTCAGAATTTAAACCAATATTTACTGTGACTATATCAGCCCCAGCATGTTTTGCTAGAGTTGCTACACCGGTAATGCCCTTTGCCATGGCCTCTGTTAAGAGACTTGTAAATACCTGAGGTGAAGCACTTACCCCTTCTTCTATTATACCGTTATCTGCGGACATAACTACTATTGCCTTTTTATTTAGGGTGTTTACAAGCCTTCCAGTAATTCCTGCAAGCTTTATAGTTAATTCCTCAAGGGTTCCTAAACTTCCCAATGGTTTAACTAACCCATCCCATTTTACTTTTACTTTTTCTTTTGCATCCACATCTAAGGCTTTTATTTCTTTTAATGTACTGTTAAGTAAATCCATCTTATCCCCCATTATATGCATTATTTTTTTAAATTAAAAAATCTTTATTAAGCCGAAATACTAATTAAGGAAGGACACATAGGTCCTCCCCTACAGGCCTATTTCCCATTATATCACATTTTATATGCTAAAATTATTTTTTTTATCTCCCTTAGGTCTGATATACCATCCTCATCTTCCCTGCCTATAACTATAGCTTTCACACCCAATTCTTCACAAGCCTCTATTTTTTCCTTAGTCCCACCAGCCTGTCCACTATCTTTCATGACACAATAATCCGGCCTATAATTTTCAATCATGGCCTTATTAAAATCCTTACTAAAGGGCCCTAGTATAGCTATTATATCTTCCATTTTAATATTGTTTTCCTTGCAAATTTTCATACTTTCAAGGGCTGGCAGTATCCTATATATAAAACGATTTTTCCCTTTTACTTTCTCAAAGTCTTTTATATTTTTTGAACCAGTTGTAAACAAGACCCTTCCTTGGACTTTTGATAGGAATTCATAAGCCTCTTCATAAGATTTGAGATAAATATTACTTCCCTTTTCTACAACTCTTTTTCGAGCATATCTTATATAGCTGATCCCTAATTCACTACATATAAGCTTGGCATTTTCTGATACAACTCTTGCATAGGGATGGGATAGGTCTATTAACAATTTCACCTTGTTTTTCTCTGCAAATTTGGTCATTTCCTCCTTATTTAACCTTCCGACAAAAAGATTTTTTCTTGGAAAAAACTCTTTTCCATCTTCAGTTGCTATAGTTAGAACATACTCCTTAAGGTCATCTAAGGATTCAATTAGTTTTCTTGCCTCTGATGTACCACCAATTATCCAGATCATTTTATTTCATAACCCCTTGGTGTAATAATTTTCTTTCCCCTTATAAAGGTATTGCTATTGCCTATAATTAAAACTGAAAGCATATCCACTATTTCATAGTCTATATGATCCAAATTTGTAAGGCTAATAGTCCCGTCATCCCTTCCTGAGTTTCTTACTATTCCAACTGGGGTTTCTCCCTTCCTATGTTTTTTAATTATTTCTATGGCCCTTTCCAAGTGATCCTTCCTGCCTTTAGATCTGGGATTATAGATAGCTACAACGAAGTCTCCCTCTGCAGCTTTTTCTATCCTATTTTCTATTACCTGCCAGGGTGTTAGTAAATCACTTAGGCTTATGGAAGCATAATCATGCATTATAGGTGAGCCTAATTCTGCTGCAGCTGAAAAGGCTGCTGTAACCCCAGGAATTATTTCCACATCTATATCCTTGGCCAGTTCTAGTATAGGCCCTGCCATGCCATAAAGCCCTGCATCCCCTGTGCTTATTATGACAGTGTTTTTACCTTCTTTAACCCTTTCAATAGCATACTGACATCTTTCAATTTCTTTCCTCATACCAGTTGAATATATTTCCTTACCTTCAAGAAAACCCTGCAAGTAATTTATATAGGGGGTATAGCCTACTATTACATCAGAAGACTTTATAGTTTCAACAGCTTTAAAAGTCATATGGTCCTTACCCCCTGGGCCTATACCTACTACATATAATTTAGCCATGTCTTTCCTCCTTGGTTATTGAAATAGTAATTCCGTCATATATGGCCTTTCTTAATATAAATTTGCCACCTAGTAAATAAGCACAGGGCTCTGATACTGAATAGACTCCTACACTTTTCTTTACAAATAATGATTTCTTAAACCTATCCTCTACCTTCCTAATTTCATCTATTGTAAATATTTTTAATTCTCTATTATAATACTCACCTGCTTCAATAAGACCTTGTTCATTCTTTTTTACTTCAATAGTCCCAATTGATTTTATACTATTGGGAGATAAGTCATTGGTCTCCAAGGCCTCACCTATGGCTCTTATAATCCTATCTGCTGAAACACCCTTCCTGCATCCTATGCCGATATTTATAACTTTTGGCCTTAGTAGGCCATAGGGTTTTTGTCCTTGAATTAAGTCTTCTACACTTAGCTGATGACTTACCATTATAAGACCATCTACCTGAGGCTTGTTTAAATCCTCCAGATCTTCTATCAAAACTAAATTTGTATAGTCACTTATCTTATTTACACTTGTATAAAAACCTATTTTCTTCTTGTTTACCATTAGGGCAGTTAGTTTAGTAATACTTTTCATATTCTCAATGTAATAGTTGTTTTCCTTGGCAAAGAGGTCCAAGGATTGAAAACCCCTAGCATCAGAAGCAGTTGTAATCACTGGTAGGGCTCCAATAAGCTCTCCCAACTTTTCTGCCAGTTCATTGGCCCCTCCTATATGGCCTGACAAAAGGCTGATGGAGAACCTGCCCAGATCATCTATAACTAGGACAGCAGGATCCTGGTTCTTGTCCTTTATATAGGATGCAATAAACCTGCATGCTATTCCTGTGGCTGAAATGAATACTAGGCAATCATAGTTAGCCCATAAATCATGGACTATTGTTTTTATTCCACCCTCTATTGATTTGTTTCTAATATGGTTGATTTCATAATTCTTTGACTTCTTCAGTCTTTCACCTATAAGTTCTCCAGAATCCGTAAAGGATAGGCAAGCTATTTTCATCGCCTTGCCTTCCTGAACTTGTGACTAAAGTCTGGGTCATATAATTTTGACCTTTCATATTGGCCTTCAATAAAGTTACCCACTAAAATTTGTGCCATCTTATTTATTCCTTTTTCTTTTACTTTTTCTCCTATATCAGCTAGAGTCCCAAGTATTACATCCTCATCTTCCCAGCTGGCCTTGTAGACAATTGCAACAGGGGTATCATGGCTGCCATAGCCCCTTGCCAGTTTATCTACTACCCTATCTATATCCTGAACAGATAAAAATATAGCCATGGAAGCCCTATGTCTAGCCAAATCCTCCAGGTCTTCTCCTTCTGGCACGGGGGTTCTGCCTTCTATTCTTGTAAGAATTATGGTTTGGCTCACACTAGGCAAGGTAAATTCTCTCTTTATTGAAGCACAGGCGGCAGTAAAAGAAGAGACACCTGGAATAACCTCATAGGGTATTTCCAGCTTGTCCAATTCATCCATCTGTTCTCTAATAGCCCCATATATGGTTGGATCACCTGTATGTAGCCTAAGAATCTTTTTTCCGGCCCTAATCCCCTCTTCCATCTTTTCTATTACCTCTTCTAGGGTCATAGAGGCACTATCATATAAACTAGCTGTTTCCTTACAGAAACTTAAGTGCTCCTTGGAAACTAAACTACCTGCATATATGACTATATCTGCGTTTTCTAGTCTTTGTCGCCCCTTAATTGTTATCAAATCTACATCTCCAGGTCCTGCCCCAACAAAACTAATCATTGTCCTTCACTCCCTTAACTATAAATATAGGATTTTGCCCCTTGAACAATCCATTTTTCTCAATATATGATGTCTGGATTAGGTTGGTTTCTATATCTTTATAACCATGTTCCCCTAAGAGACTAGTAAATTCATTTAGGTTTTTTAATCTTATAAAGTTTCCACAAACTATTCCATTATCCATTAGATTTGAATCTAAGTAGATAAATATCTCCTTTAATTGACCCCCACTTCCACCAATAAAACATTTGTTAAACTTTATGTCTACTAGGTCCTTTGGGGCTTGTCCCTTAATCACATTTATATTTACTCCAAACTTTTTCTTATTCTCATTTATCAGTTCTACACCTTCATCCTGGCTCTCAATTGCCCATACTTCAGCTCCTTGTAGGGCAGCTTCAACTGAAACACTACCTGTACCCGCCCCTATATCTAAGAGTTTATCATTATTATTAATAGATAAATAAGCCATAGTTAAGATCCTAACATTAAACTTGGTCATGGGTATATTGCCTCTTATAAACTCCTCATCTCTAATCCATTTCATTTTCAACCACCACCACCGCTAGGGAAGACATATCTTCTAATTCTTCACCTATTTTTATAGTCTTTATCACTTCATTTTCATAGGATAAATTATATCCCACATGCATAAGTCCCCTGATATTTAAGTCATCTAGACTTCTACTTATAAAAGATGGAGTATTCACCCTGTCTGTTAGTATTATACTTAGCCTGTTCTCCTTGACCTTGTCTAAGGAATCCTCCCTGCCATGAAGGGACAAAAATCTTCCATTCTCCCATGACTTTCCCAAGCTTGCCATAAGATATTGAAAAGAAGAAAGTCCTGGCAGAACCTTGTCTATTTCTATTGCCTTTCTTTTTAAAAACTCTATAATTCCAAAGAAACATGGATCACCTGAAGCCAATAATAAGACCTTTTCCTTACCTTTAATATATTTAATTACATCTTCCACCTTGTTTATTTCAACAATATCTTTTCTTATGCCTTCCAGTGATTTTGCAACCCTGCCAAAGGCTAGTATATATTCTGAGTTTTGGATCTCTTCCAAAACTTCCATTGTTAGGTACTTTGGGTTACCAGGCCCTATTCCTGCTACAGTTAACAAAAGTCAACTCCCCTTTCCATTGAATATATGATTACTTTAATATCCAGTTCATCATCCTTTAGATATCTTTTTATTCTTTCCTGGGCTCCCTTTTCCATGTCTCTTATTATTTGACCATGGCCCTCTTCCAAGCATATATTAATCCCTTCTTCCGCAGTAAGGCAAAAGTTGATTTTATTTATAAGTTCTATTTCAGCTCCTCTTAGGGATAAATAGTAAACAAAGGCTTCCATTCTCCCATCGCATACCTTGCTGTGAGTATTAAATACTCCTATGGATAGTTTTGCGAACTTTCCTATATGGCCTAGAAGATTTATAGATTTAAAACCCTTGTTATAGGCATAAAGCAAGGCATCACCTATGTAGTTAGACATCTTGATAGGTGGGGTAGAATAACCTAAATCTTTTGCTATTTTTTCTCCATAGCCTCCAGGTACTAGGACTAGTTCATCCTTTCCATATTCCTCTGCCAAAGCGTCTATTTCCATATAAATGGTTTTTATAAGGGCATCATCACTCATAGGGTAGACTATGCCTTTTGTTCCAATAATAGAGATACCACCCTCTATGCCTATATTTGAATTAAAGGTTTTTTTACCCCTTACTTCTCCTTCTGGGGCATAAATCATTACATCATAACCGGTTCCAAGTTCCCCCAGTTCCTTCTTGATCATCTGCCTAGGAACTGGGTTTATGGCAGCATCACCTACTTGTCCAAATAATCCCTTTCTCACAATCCTACCGATTCCCTGGCCGCCCTCTATATTGATTATATTGTCTGTTCTTTTGCTTACCTTAGCATGTATCTTCATACCATCAGTAGAGTCTGGATCATCTCCCCCATCCTTTATAATTGCACAAGAAACATAAGAATGGCCTATTTCTATATCATGGACTTCTAATTTTAATCTAATTCCAGCTGGTGTATCTATCTCCACATATCTTAATTTTTTACCAGTATCCAGCATTAGAGTTGCTGCCTTAGCTGCTGCTGTTGCACAAGAACCTGTTGTATAACCACACCTTAAATTTTTCCCATGTTTTATTACATATAGGTCTAAGGTCATCTTCCTACCACCATATATAAGAGAGCATTTATAATTGAGGCTGCTACATTGCTTCCTCCCTTATTGCCTATGGTAGATATAGATGGTATATTAAATTCTCTTAGATATTCCTTAGACTCTGCTGCCCCAACAAAACCCACAGGTACTCCCACAACAAACTTTGGGTCAAGTTTCCCTTCCTTAACCAATTCCAATATACGGAAGAGGGCAGTTGGTGCATTGCCTATGACAAAGACATCTATACCTTCTTCAAGGGCCAAATCTACAGCACAGGCTGATCTGGTAGTCCCTAACTCCTTTGACATTTTAAAAACCCTTTCATCATCTATAAAACATTGAAGTTGGCAAGAGGCCTTAGCCAAGGCAGGTTTGTTGATTCCCATATAAGCCATTTTTGTATCAGTAAATATCTTAGTCCCACTTTTTATTGTTTCTAGTGCCCTATTTATAAAATCCTCCCTGAAATCTATAATCTTCCTATATTCAAAATCCCCACTTGTATGAATCATTCTCTTGGCTATAATTAATTCTTCCTCTGTGAAATTTGTATCCCCCATAACTTCATCTATTATGTCCATACTTTTATTTTCAATTTCCATTGGGTTTTTTATATACATATCAATTCCTCCTTTCACTCTCTAGTTTGTCCAGCAGGTAGTTAAGAGCCTTCATATTTCCTAGGAAATTTATATGTTGAAAATACCCTAGTATATTTTTATATTTATAACCGCACTGCCACTTCCTACTAGACATTGGCTTGGTGATATTAAATATCTCCTTCATATGGGTTTCCATATAGGTTTTATGGTATTCTTGGCCCTTTAGTAGGTCCCCCTTTTTCCCCAAAAGGCAATCCTCCATTATTTCAATATCCACATAGCCAAAGCGATCTAATGTTTTTCTTGTTTTTCCCTTTCCCTTCAGTAAACCTACCATAGGCCTATCCTCTATAGTATCAAGAAGATAGATAAGGCCTCCAGATTCAGCAAGGATATATTGCCCTGCCTCACCTAGCTCTCTAAGGTTTTCAAGCATTTCCTTATTTTCACAAAGTTGATTCCTATGGTCTTCTGTGTAGCCCCCACCTAAATAGATTAAGTCCGCCTTGGGAATTTTTTTATCATTTAATGGTGAGAAAAATTCTAGATGACAGATGTTATTCAAAAGATTAATATTTTCCCTATAGTAAAAATTAAAGGCCTCATCATAGGCTAGGGCAATTTTCACATTTCTTTTGCTTGGATAGCTATAGGATTGTAAATTGATTTGCTTAGATAGTTTTATAAACCTGTCCAGGTCTATGGTTTTTTCCACCTGGCTAGCCACATATTCTATAAAATTCTCTCCCTTTGATAAATTTAACCCAAGACTCTTTTCTTCTATTAGGAAATTGTCATCCATAGGCAAATATCCTAGAAGCTCTATGTCTATGTGTCTTTCAATTTGTTCTTTTAATAAACTATAGATACCTGGACTTGTTTTATTTAGTATAAGCCCCTTGATATTGGAATCTTGAAAATCTACCATACCCTTAATCTTAGGTATGGCTGAAAACATTTCCCCTTTTAGGCTATATACCAAGACTGCAGGAATATCCAACTTCTTCCCCATATCATAGCTGGAATTCTCATAGGAGTTATGAATACCATCAAAATATCCCATGGCCCCCTCCACTATGGCTAAATCTGATAAAGCCATAGACAGAGAATCTTTTAAGCCTTCCTGTCCCATAAGGTGAATATCCAGATTCCCCCCCTGTGTTTTTCCAGCTAGACCTAGGTACTTTGTGTCTATAAAGTCAGGACCAGTTTTAAAGGGTGATATATTTATGCCCCTATTTTTAAGAGCCCTTATAATCCCTAGGGTAAGGGTGGTCTTTCCCGAATTACTAGAGGGGCCTGTAATCATTATGGTTTTCATTCTTTATATATTTCCTTTAAGTGGCTAATAAATATATTCTGTATAGCTTTAATTTCTCCCAAACCCCTTAACTCTGTTTTTACCTGATAACCCTTTGATTCAAGTATGGTCTTCCAAGAATCTTCCTCATCTGAAGCCATATCATTTATAGCATGATCCCCAGCAACCAGCATAAAGGGTAGGAGATTTATAGTTTTTATATCTTGTCCCAAAAGTCCTAAAACATCCTGGATGGTCTTACTACCCTCTACAGTTGCTATATGGGTATTCTTATAGCCTGCATCTTGAATATATTTTTCTAGTTTTTCATAGGATATATCTGCCTCATGGTCAGATCCATGCCCCATATATATGGTAGCTTCATCTTCCCTATCCCTTAGGCTTAAAGATTTGACCACTTGCATATAATCTGAACCATCAGCTAGTAGGGGTTTTCCAATCTTAATCTTAAATTCACTATTTTCATCAAGGAAATCCTTGCTTTGCCTTATAATCTTCTCATATTCATGGCCTTCAATTATATGTAGGGGTTGAATATATATATCCTTAATATTTTCACTCTTCATTCTTTCCAGAGCTTCCCTGGTGTTGAAAATATTAAGATTGTCCCTAGTTCTAAGCTTATTCCTTATAATTTCAGAGGTAAAAGCTCTAAGAACAAGGCAGTCATCAAAATCATTTCTTATCCTGTTTTCTATAGCCTCTATGGTTAATCTTCTTGTTTCTTCATAACTTGTACCAAAACTAACTACTATGATCCCTTTTTCCATTCTATTGATACCTCTTTTCTAAATTCTTCTTCATTCTTATAGAGGGGTATATTTAGTAATTCATGTACCTTAACCAACCAAGGCTTACTTAGCAAAGCCTTGTCTAGTAAGTCACCCCTTTTGAAAACTTGCGTCACATCCCCTTCCCCAAGGATTTGACCATCCTTTAAAATATAAATATAGTCACATATCTCATATATAAAGTCCATATCATGACTTGATACTAATATTTTCCTATCCTTTGAAAGATCCTTAATTATTTCTTTCATCTCTAGGGTCATTTGGGGGTCTAGGCCTGATGTTGGCTCATCCAGCATCAAAATCTTAGAATCCATTGCTAGGGCACCTGCAATAGCAACCCTCTTCTTTTGCCCATAGCTTAGGAAATGTACAGGTTTATCTTTTAGATCAAGACTTCCTACCCTAGCTAGGGCTGAATCAACCCTAGATTTGACTTCCTCTTCATCATAGTTTAAATTCCTTAAAGAAAAGGCCACATCATCCTCTACATTGGAATAAAAAATTTGTTTTTCAGGGTCCTGAAAGACTATACCAATCTCCTTCCTATAATTTATTAGCGAAGACTTCTTATATTTAAGTTTTTCATTTTTGAATTCTATATAACCCCTACTAGGCTTTAAAATCCCCATAATATTTAAAAATAGGGTTGACTTTCCTGAGCCATTTGCCCCAATTATTCCTATAATAGAGCCTTTACTAGTATCCATATTTATATTTTTCAGAGCAAGAGTCCCATCCTGATAACTATAATCAAGTGAGTGAACCTTTAACATTTAATCACCTATTTTAAATTCCCCATCATATAATTTACAATCAAGGGATATAATCATATCTTCATACCTTAAAAATACCCTTAAAAAGAGGGCCTTAATTAAAAGGGCTATAGAAGTGTAAGAGTTTTTCCTACTTATATATCCAAACTTCATTTCTTGGGCCATGCGAATTTCCCTTGCTTCCTCCAAAAATATAAAAATAAACCTATAAATTAGCACAATTAGTTCAATCAGGATGTTTGGCAATCTGATTTTCTTTAGTAGTTTTATAATCTGATTCAAGGGGGTTGTTAGACTTAGAAAAAAACTACTTGTTACAGCAGCCATAGACCTAGCAAATAGGGACATCCCTTGATTTAAAGATGCCTGGTTAACACCAACGTATTTATTTAAGACCTTAAAAGAAAATATAAATTCATCCAGGCTAGATATGGAGAAAACTATTGTAATTATGCTTATAATTAGAAATCCTAATGGTATGGATAGGATTTTCAAATAATTCTTCAAGGGTATAGCTGCCACCTTAGTTGTTAAAAGGACCATAAAAAATATAATCAATATATTTATATAAAGATTGTTTAGACCAATACTAAACAATAAAGACATAAGAACCAATCCGGCCTTTAGGGCTGGATTGGTGGTAGATAATTTATTTGTATATGCATAGCTATCTATTATTAGCAAGTTTCTTTCTCTCTCTAAACATGCCTAGTATATAGCCTATGGCCCCTGCCCCTATGGCCACCTGCAGTGAAAATAAAAGGGATTCTATTTCGCCACTAGGTGGCTCCCAAAGAGGCTCTGCCCAGGGTTCAAAGTCTGGGTTGATCTCTTCAATTACCCCTTCTGCCTGGCCATCTGCTCCTTCAAATTCTGAGTCCGCC
>CAZFIO010000022.1:0-17853 GCA_964519585.1 uncultured Tissierellaceae bacterium | reverse complement strand
TATTACCACCATAATTAGGACTTGTAGCTACTAAAGATAAATCAGATTTATTAGATTTATATATTGTTTGACCAATGCAAAAATATACAAAGCCGTTATCTGTTGTTAATGCTGTAGGAGACCCATGACCCAAACTCTCTCTAATTAAAGCAAGAACAGGGTCTATATCTAATACTAACCCTCCACCACCAACATTCACTCTACCTACTGCCATTACATCACTTCCTTTATCAACTTAATATCACAAACAATATCTTCTATAATTTGTTTATCTGCATATAAAGTAACTTTTCCTAAACTGCTTAAATTGCTAGATTTAATATTGGTGGCTTTTTCTAAATCTGTTAGATGTATATTGATATCTACAACTGTATCAACTGTTATATCTGCACCCGTTATTTCATATATCCAAAACCCACTAGCTAAAGTATCATCTACCCAACCAGTTGCTAATATAGTTATATTTTTTTTAACCTTTGTGAGATTGTTCCAACTTTCTCTTTCTCCTACTTGAAGGTGTTTCGCATTATCTGCCTCATGCGTCTTAACTTTATTGTCTAGTGTAACTAAATCATTTTCTACAACAACTAAATCATCCTTTAATTGCTTGCCTTGCCTTGCAGATAAAGCTTGTGTAGTGTTTGTACTCGTTAGAGTATTATTCACAATAATTTTATTAGCACCATCGTCTATGTCATTTAATTTAGACTTGTCTTCTTTAGACATTAGTCCATCCTTTGTAGTAGTAGCCTTGGGGTAAGTAGTGTCATTTTCATCACTCCATACAGCAGTGCCACTAGAGTTGTATCTTAGTATTTGATTAGCACTTCCACCAGATGGTATATGTTTATTTCCTGCTGAGGTTGGATGCTTATAATTATTAGCTCCTTCTTCTACTCCATCAAGTTTTTCCTTATCCTCTTTTGCCATTAGACCATCTTTGGAGATGGTTGCCTTAGTATATGTTGTATCAGTAAATTTTGCGCCAGCTGGTACATCTGTTAAGACCTTTAAATTATCGACTTTATTATCCTCTAACTTTTTTAGCTCATCATCTATAATATCCATGTTGTCATTTTGAATTGCAACATCATAGTACTCATTTGGTAGTGGCTTTACTAAGTCATAGTTGGTTGTTTTATTTGCCATCAGTTAATCACTCCCTCTCTTAAATCCTCATGGGTATAATTGTTTAGCTGGTTGTGAGTAAAAGGTTTTAATTCTTCATAGGTTCTGTAAATGTAAGTGTAAGAATAAGCAAGATGGGTTGGCTTGATTTCCTCTATAGCACTTGTTAAGTCTCCCATGTTTGGTGGTATGCCCATAGTCCCTACAAATTTTATTTCAAATGTATAGTTATCTGCATGTTCTATTACTTCCACTTCACCATTGGAAAAACTCTTAGCTACATTTTCTATCATTCCCTTTGTGGTAGTTCCTTGTCCTCTCATCTTACTCATGATCCTAGTTCTTCTAAACTCATTGGACTTGGATATATCTATTTCTAGTCCATAGGCCCTTTCCCAATTCTCCAATCCCCATGTAGCAGTGCTTAAAATAAATTGCTTAAAATAATCTTCCTTGGCTGCTATTACCATTTCCATTTGATTATTAAAAGCACCTTGTAATTCTATTACCTCATTACTCTCTTTAAAAAAATATGGCAATAAATTAATCAGCATTAATCTATCACCACCGTTCCTAAAATTGGCACCTCGTCATTTGCTATAATTATGTTATCCATAGTATTATTTACCTTCAAAACAGAGTAGTCTATCACTCCATCTATGTCTAATAGCATGTAAGCTATACGATTGTAGACTATTTCATATTTTTCAAAGGCTATGCTTTCAAGGTAGGCTTTTAAATGACTTTCTAGAGTTTCTTTTACTGTTGCTTGACTTGTACTACTCTCGATATCTACAGTTGCTTGTACGTTGATTGGTAGCCCCTCGGCACTAATTACTGTTACATCAGCCCCAATAGGCCTGTTTTCTTCAATATAATCACTACAATTACTAACTATAGTGTTATCTACAGGGTTTTTGTCTTCTCCTACTATTAAAAGCTTAACTGTTCCAGGTCCATCCCATAAAGGGAGAACTTTCACCCCACCTACCCCAGCAACTTCTAAGGCCCACTGCTCGTAGTGGAATGCATTTCCACTAGTGGCTGGCTTTTGTAGGTAGGCATACAATCTATTGACTAGACTTTTGTCACTCTCTGGGTCTACTCCCCCTGTTGCTTGTCCATTTGTAAAAGCCTCTAATCCTGATATGCTTATTATTTGCTGGGTGATGGTGTTTGGTCCTACATTGTATTTATCCCCTACATCTGTAGATGATATAGTGGTGGTAGCTGTTCCGCTCGCTATGGTAGTAGCGCTTAGAGTTTCAAATTCAAGTCCATCATCAGTAACAAATATAGTTCCTTTTGGTATGACTGCTCCATCTGTTCCAGTAAAGTTTATAGTAGCCTGGGCCTTTGTTCCGGTTTTTCTTTTTATTCCATAGTCTCCAGCCTTCTTATCTATATATTCTCCTGATGTTTCATCTACAAATACTATAGGCTCTAAAGCATTAAGGCTCTGATATAGTTTCCATAGTTCAAGGGCTACTGGGCTAACTAATTCGTTAGTATAACTCCCTTCTCTTGTATCAGCTAATTCTAAATCATCTAGTATATCTTCTTTTATGCTCTCTGGTGTTTTATCTTCATACAATCAAGTCCACCTCCCCATATATAGTGATTATCTTACATTCTATAGTTAATTTATCTTCATCAAATTCTACCCTTACATTCTCCACACTTTCAATATAGGGATTGATTAATAGGGCCTCTCTTACATACCTTATGGCCTCTGCTATCTTTAATTCATTGGTAAAGGATTGACCTATTAAGGATTCGATTTCATTTCCATAGTTCCAGGTATATATATCATAGGTATACCTTTCTACATGTAGAGCCTTCCAAGCCCATACCAGGACTGCTTCAGCTCCTTCTGTGATTAAAGGAGACCCATTTCTATATATTGGCTTATTGTTTTCATAGTCCCAAGCTACCTCTTTATACATGGGTAGTTCAGTTTCTACTTCTATTACTTCTGGCTGTATCATTGGAAATATCTCCATAGTTACACCACCTTACAAATTAATATAAATTTCTGTTCTTCTTCCATGGGCAGTACCAGGACTGTATCACCAGCTTGTATTTTTAATCTACTTGGGGCATGGTATTCAGTTTCTACTCCGTCAGATGTTCTTTTTAGTTTTATATTTTCGTTCCCTTGGTATAGTGAATTATTTAAAAGGATCTGTTCTCTTTCCTGTACTGTTCCTGATATTTCTACTTTTAATGGGCTTATACTTATTACTTTACCAAGCCTTAGATGAGTAGGAGTTCTTTCTGTTGTATCTTCCCTTAATGCTGCTATTAAATTTACGTAAGGATTACCTTCCATTTAACTCCCTCCTGGCTTGTTAATATAGGCCCATGTTCCTAGATTTGTATTTGTTTTGGATGATGATGTCTTGTTACCGGTCTTATTTGGTAGACTGCCTACTTCCTTTTCATCCATCATATTTTTAAAGTTAAGTGTTAGCTTGTTTAGATATAGTCCATTTTTCCAGGTATTGACATCACTATCAATAAAAAATAGCCCATAAAGGCCAGTATATGGCTCTCGGACTATTACTGTTCCACCTGTTATATTTGCTATATTACCTAGATTATTTATAGTTATCTTTTGACTTATACCATTATCATCTAATAGCTTTTGGGCCTTGCTTCCTACATTCTCACCATCAGGCTGTTTGATATAATCTTGCATAAGGCCATATAACTTAATCAGTTCATCATTTTTTATGTTTCTTATATGCTTATCGTTCTTATCATATATGGCCACCTGGTTAATCATGCCTGATATACTATCTGTCATGGTAGCATCCATAAGGTTAGATCCACCCTCTATAACTAGAGTTTCATCATTTACCTTCTTTTCCAATACATTTAACTTGGAGCCTGTAAACCGTATTTGATATTTCTTTTTAGTCTCATGAGATGCCAAGGTGTAGGCTGTTTGGATTATATCGTAGAGAGTAGATCCTAAGAAGTTCCTTGTTATCTTTATCCCTGTACTTTCTATCTTACCTACCGTTATCCCAAAGTCACTGCATACCCTTTTAGTTATTGCTTCTGGGGTTTGATTTGTAAACTTATAGGATGTTCTGTTTTTCTTTAGGTAGATTCCCTTGTCATAACAAGTTAGATCTAAAGTATTACTGTTGGTGCTTTTACTTCTGTCAAATATATACCCCTCAAACAAATCAAACTTATCTTCTTTTAAGGTGATTAAATCTCCTAATCCAGCTTTTACTTTTGGGATACTTTTATCCGTTGGGCTGGAGACCAGATTAAAGCTCAGTGTCCTTGCACATTGCTGATAGTCTCCCGACCAGTTGACTTGTGGTACTAAGTCGCTTATATCTATAACTCCATCACTATTTTTAATTATTAACTTCATATGATCACCTACAGTTGGCCTATATCTGGTATCTTAAGAGTATTACCAGTATAGATTAGATGGGGATTTTTGATATTATTGTATTTTGCTAGTTTTGAATACAGACTGGCATTTCCATAGAATTTTCTGCATATTGCACTTAGGGTGTCTCCACTTACTATCTTGTATGTTTTTACTGTGACAGGTGGATTGCTTGCAGGTCTACTTTTGTTTTGAGTTGGTATTGTTTCCACTTTTACAACGTTAAGTTCCCTATATTCTCTTAAGGCTAAAGTTGCATATATATCCCTTGTCCCGTCTCTTTCAGAGTAGTCTATATTTTCTACTAATACAGGGATGTTGATTGGGGTATCTGATATGACAAATCTTACTATCTCCTTATCCTTTATCCATTTTACAAATCTATCTACCAGCTCATAAGGTTCATCACTTGAGTAAGCAAAGGGATATGATGATTTTGGGAATAGGCAATCTATGCTGATAACTCCCAGGGTTTCATTCCCTGCTAGGTTTACATCCCCAACCGTATGGATATTGATAGTTTCAATTCTCATACCCTTACCTACGGTAAAGGATGGTGGAGTGATGGGTAGTACTAGTTCCCTATTTTTATCTTTAAATATAAATTTCATTACATCACCTCAAATAAAATAAAGCACCTTAGGGCACTTTATTCTCATTTGGATCTCTCAATTAGAGTATCTCCATTTTTATCCTTTGTAATTACTTTACTTAAATCCACTTCCTTAAAATTAGCTAAGACCGTCATAGTAATCCTTTCTATGGATATTTCATCTTCCGTATCTACAGTCACTATAGAATAGTATACGTCTTCATCTTTATATATCGCTAACTCTACTATATTCTTATACCAGCTAGCCGCAAAATCTTCGTTTCCACTTCCACCAAAATTTTCGTATATGTCCTTAGTTAAAGTTTTAGATAAATCTTCTTGTAGTATGCCTTTATCGCCGATTGTGTCTTCTATGAAACTGTATTCTTTTGAAAAGTTATATTCCATGTTTATAGTTTTAGACGGTTCCATTTGTATTTTCGCATACTGTTTACTGTAGGGTTTTAAATCTTCAATAATTAACATATCATATCCTATTCTTTTTTTACCTTCATTTAAAAAATAAATATGAATATCTCCAGTAAATATCTTCTCACTTTCATTTTTTACCCATACTGTTGCTATTTGTTTATCATTGTATGGAGGGTCTACTTCATAAGTCAAGTCAATTAACTCCAGTAATGTTTCCTCTACTTGTGTGTCATGATCCATAACTTCTTCTTTTGTTTGTGGAGTTTTATTCAGTTCTCCATTTTCTTGATTGATTACATTATCTTTTTTAGCTCCACATCCTGTAATAACTATGGTGATGATAATTAGGAACAAAATAAATCTACTTCTTTTTTTCATTCTCACTACCCCCTTTTAATTTTATTATACTATAAGAAGGTAAAGAATTGAAGTTACATCACTCCTAGAGCCTTAATTATATTGTTGCTTATAACTTGTCCTATTTTATCGATATCAGCCTCTTCCCTTACATTGAATATATTATCTGATATACTTATTGGTGGCATGTTGCTATATCCTCTGTTTTCGCTAGCAGTTAGAACCCTTTCTCCTTCATGGAGTAGTGCTGGGAAATTGTCATAGGGTACATAGTTCATTCCATAGGCTTTTTTAGGACCATAAGAATACCCTGGATATAAATTCTTCAATGTATCAGGACCTAACTCTTTGTTAGATCCAGCTAATGCCGATAGCCTACCTTTGCTAAATTCCTTACCCATAATCCAGCCAGCATTCCAATATTCATCTTTTAAGGCTGTATCTTCTTGAATTCTTTTAATTAGGCTTTTTTCTGATTCAAATTGTGCCTCGTATCCTTCAGTCTCTTTATATCTATTCTCACCTTTAATTTGAGCTTCAGCTAGCAATTCTCCCATTTTTACTCTGTTGCCTTCGGCTAAAGCCTGTTGATATTCATCATTATCCTCAAACATCTTGGTCATTTCTTCTTGGATAGCCCTATCTCTATCATTTTCCAAGGATGCTCTCCATTCCCCTATCATCTTATTGGCTTCTTTCATCTTTTCTCCATATTCACTATCGAAATAGTCTATTTGGGCTTGGATACCTTTTTTCCTTTCTTCATTGTAGCCGTCTCCCATTGCAGCATCCATACTTTCCTGTACGTCTCCCAATATACTTACCATACCTTCATAGGTCTTTGTTTGCTTTTCCATGTTTCCAGCAAAGTCAGATCCCATATAGTCAGCTATTGCTTTTGCTGCCTCTTCTCCAGGTACCAGTCCCTTTGAAACCATTTCCTGAACTTGTTCTTTTGTCTTGCCTGATGCCTTAGCTAGATAATCCCATACTGGGATACCTTTTTCTAATAATGGATTTAGGTATCTTGCTGTTGTCTTGCCTGTTGATTGCATCCTACCAAGATAAGTTGCAACATTATTCATGTCTTCTGGACTCATACTTAATGCGGATCCTGCATCCCCTACCTTAGTCAATAGTGGTATAAGTTCTTCTGCTTGATAGCCATAAGCTAATAATGTTTTACTTATATCGGTGAGTTGGTCATATCCAAAAGGTGTTTGCTCTGCAAATTTAACTACATCCGCTAAAAAACTATCAGCTTCAGCCTCACCACCCAATAAAGTTGAAAATGATATCTTTGCCATTTCCCTTCTTCCTGCTATATCGGTACCTCTTAATCTAGTCTCTTCTTGCGACTGCATAGCATCATCAAAGTAGGACTGTACTACTTGTTTAAAAGCTGTGTCTTGTTTGCCATATATACCTATGCCAGCCTGTACTGCCCCAAGCCCAGCCCCTAAAGCACCGCCTAATAATGGGTTGCCCACCATAGCACCTACTGCAGCTCCTGATGATGCACCTGACATTATACCACTTGCTATATCACCACCTAAATCACCAAAAGCACTACTTGCTACTCCCATGGCTACATTAGCCCCTAGATCTCCTATAAGCTTTGTTGCACCAGCCGCAGCTAAACTACTTCCAAGACTTTTAATTCCTCCACCAGTACCAGCTCTATTCTCTGCCTTACTTACAGCCCCAGTCAACTTGTGTATGTCTTTCTCAGCTTGTCTTGCATTTTTAGCTACTAAATCAAGGTTTCTTCTAGCATTTTCATAGTCTGCATTGGCTAGCTCCATTTTTAGTTTATCAGCAGCACTTCCAGTTGCAAGGAATTGCTTTTCTGCATCTCTTAAATCTGTTCTAGCCTTAGTTGTGTCTACTTTTAGATTAATTCTTGTCTTATTTAGCTGATCTAATTTGCCTTGTAGACCTGTCAAATCTTTGTTAAAGGCATTATTAGCATTCTTCATTGTAGTTATAGCCTGCGAAAAGTTATCCCTTGCTGATATGGCTATACTTATATCCCTTGCCAAGTTCTCACCTCCTATTTAAGGTGTTTTTCTTTGTTTTCTATGTGTTTTTCAAAAAAGGCCCTTATCATAACTTTTTCCCCTGGAGGTAGTTTATAATAAGAGCCTGGTAATATATCCTTTTCTATAAATAGATAATACATAAGTTGCATTTCAGCATCTTTATCTATTTTTTTTTAACTTCTTCTATATTTGTTGTTCTGAACCCACTAAGCTTTTCTATAGCCCTAGATATATCCTCAATCTCTCCGGGCAACAATAAGGCCTTAATAGTATCTGCTGCTGTTGGTGCATTATATTTAGCCCTCAATTCCTCTGATTTTAGATTAGGAGAAATCACCCCAGCTAATAAGATATGAACATTCATATCCCTTTCAGAGTGAAGTTTCTTTATTTCTTCTACCCTGTCATACTTGAGGGCCTTTATTTTAAATAATACATCCTTACCAATTTCTTTGCTTAATCTTTTTATCTTTATTTCTTGTTCAGGTAGCTTAGGGTTGTCTGCATTTAATAACAAGTCCAATACATCCATGGCCTACACCCCTATTTCATCTAGGAAATCATGATCAGTAAAGGTAAATGGTGCCTCTACTCTTCCATTTTGAGCAACTTCCCAATCAGCCAAAGTTAAATCATCAAAGGATACATTTTTCACTGCTACCCTTTCTGCGCCATAAGCATCAGGATCAGCTAATTTGGATATTACTACAAATCTTAAGTCTTGGCCATTGCTTATGGCTTTACCTATTTTTATAGCCATTCTACTGTTTACCTTATACATTCTTAAAGAGCCTGTCCCCTTTGTGCTGGTGATTTTAGTATCAACTGCCATCTTCCCACACATTTGGATATCTTCTTTATTAAATGCAACTCTTGCCTGCATACCATAGCACTCACTTACATATTCATTATCAAGCCACACTTCTCCCCATGTGCCTGATATTACTCTTTTTGCACTATCCATTTTACCCCTCCTCTATATAACAATTTTTAAATCAATATCTTCTATTGCATCCAGTATCTTGATATTAGCTTTTAAGAATACTTTATCGGCAGTATTAGCTTCTTTAATTTCTTGTTCAGACAATTCAGATGTATCCACACCTGTTGATTGTAGATATAGTTCCTGGGTTGCCATGTCAATTCCTACCTCACTAGCTCCAGCCTGTAGTATTCCATCAAGTTCTAATTGAGTGAAATATCCAGATATAGCAGTAATCAATAAGCACTTATTGTCATAACTATTAGCATATTTCCCTATATAATTGTCCTGGGCAGTTATCCTTATATCATTTTTAATCATGTCTACTGCTTCAACAATTTTGATTTTCTTAAACTGTTCGTTCTTATCCTTAGTAGTAGTTACTAAGCTATTTACTCCCCTACCTACCTTTACCTTAGCCCCATCATGAAATATAATGAGTTCCCCATTATCAATAGCATTATCCATGACTGTCTTGGATAGTCTTTCAACATCTGTAAGCTCTGGTAGTGGTGCATAAGTTGCTGATATAGTCATTGGAGTGCCTGCTATAAGTCCAGCTATCCTAGCACAGTATTTGGCGGTGTTATATTCTGTATCTCCTATAGCCATTCCATCACTGGTAAAGTTAATTATAGCCTCACTATCAGCCGCTTTATTAGGTAGTATTGCCTTATAAGTCTTTTCATTAGTTCTTTGGCTACCTATCCAAGTAGCTATTTCAGTTGCCTCTGTCCCATCAGTATTATAAGGGCCTACTAGATAATCAAATTGTAATGTTTCAAAGTGTTCCAGCGCCTCTGATAAATCTTCTGGTGATGCTGGTAATACATATAAGAGTACTTTTCTAGGAGCCTCTACATAGCCAATGAAAGCTTGTTCTACATACTCTTTATTAGTTTGGTTAAGGCTCTTTGGTATTTGAGTGACATTTGTTAGCTCATGCGCCCCTTGTACTCCTACTGTGGAGTCTTTTAGTATAATAGCAACTGTCCCCTTTGAGGACCTTTTAATTGCTGATATACCTTGAGACTTAAACTCTATATTAATATTTGGTAATCCCATTTTACTCCTCCTCTACGGCCACTAGGACCTCTTTCATTTTTGGTAGTTCCGTCTCTTTACCTCTAATCTCGTTATATTCAAATTGTAAATCTACATAGGCCTTATCAAAGTCCCTACCACCATTGCTTGCTTTTACTTCTACAGCCCTATTTTCCATCTGCAGGTATCCACTTCTAAATAAATTCATAATATTTTGTTGTATCTCCAATAGCTCTACACTGTTGCTATGGTGGTATACGTCAGTGGACCCAAAGCATGTAATCGTATAGTACGCCCTCTCGGTTAATGTCTTTGCGTTGGCTGGCTCTTGGGTAACTCTAATTAATTGCAGTAAAAAAGAAGGCCTGTCAAAGTCCTTTGGTACTAGGTCAATATATACTGTTGGCTCTGGATATATGCTTACAATTAGTCTATTTATTTCATCCATTATCTTTATAGGGTCTAGTATATTAATCGCCCCCTATCATTTTTACTAGCTCATCAGCAAAGTCCTCAGCCATTTTTATAGCCTTATTCTCTATCTTGCTATAGGCATTTTGGTAGAAATGATAGCCATCTACATAAGGCACATTGATATCAGGCTTATATCTTTCTGACTGCCCGCTAGGGCGTCTGATATTATGACCTGTTTCCAGATACCTCGTTATGGCTCCTGGACTATTTGGACCTGTGCTTTCATCTGTAGGCCTTACTGCTGCATATCCGCCACCCGACCCTACATGTTTTTCTTGCCAATTTCTAACTTTACTATTACTATCATCCATGCCAGAGTTAGCTATATGAGCATCTATTTCCTTTTTGGCCATCTCTGCTATTTCTTCATGGAGCTTTTTTCTCATGCCTGGTGCCTCATCTAGTAGCTTATTTAGTTTGTTAGAAAATTCAGCCATACCACTTATATCTATACTTTGCATGATTAAGCCTCCTTAACAATGTTAATCTCATACTCATTTTTGTATTCAACTAGATCATGTACGATCCTAACATTGTAGGTCTTTTCACCTATCTTAATTAGATCTCCTACCTCCAGTTTTATAACTTTAGGTGTTACAAGTACAAAAGTCATATCGTTTTGGGCCTGTGGCGCTAGTTGTTGATATCCTAGATACTTTTCTATTAAATAGCCTGGGAATGTTAATACTGTCTCCAAACTAGACTTAGGCCTATTTAGTTCGTCTTTGATAGTGGTGTTCTTTATATACTTACACTCTCTAGGCTCTATTTGAGCTGTAGTGATTTCAAGATAGGCCCTATTGTGTTCTTTTATGTCACTTATAAAATAATGCTTATCTTTCCATTCCAAGGCATTAAAGAGGGTTATATTTGGTTTTCTAGTATGAAATTTTATAGTCTTAGCTCCTATACCTACTTTTGAAAATATATTCACTCTGTCGGTGTATTCTACTCTAGCCATGACTATAGGCCCTCTATTAAATCTATAGGCCTCATTATCTTTTACTAAAGATAAGACCCTAGTTTTTTCGCTTATTTCACCTGCATTAAACATATTATCACCTACAATAGATTTACAGAGTGCATAGCTAAGATAGTTTCAACCACCCTGTTTACATTACTTTTATCTACATACATGGACCTAGTATCATACATATCAGCCACCAATACATATACTGCTATTACAAAGTCTTCATGATCATCTATTTCTTCATCCTTTAATCCTGTGTAGGATTTAATATACTTCTTGGCCACATTTAGCATTACGTCTAATTCTTGTTTTTCTTCATCTTCTAAATACTCAAAAGTCAGCCTCAAATAATCTGCAAGTTCCTTATTTGTTATTTCGCTTACCTTCACTGGACTTCACATCCTTTTTAGGCTTTTCTTTCACTTCCTCCACGTATTTTGCCTGGAGAAGATCTTGGAGTATAGCTTTATCACTACACTCCTTTATCTCTCCCTTATACATGGAAAAAGCACCTACAAAACTGACAAGTGCTTTAACCTTCATAAGATTACCTCCTATAATGCCTTCATTACTAGCTTGGATATCTTTTGTGCATTTTCAACCTTAGAGTCTATTTCTATCCAACCTACAACTCCTACAGCATGTTGAGTAGCAAACTTTTCTCTCAATACTTCTATATTCATATCTTCAGATAGTTTAACAGCTAGTCCACTCATGTCACCATAAAATATAGCAGTTTTAGTTGCTACCATAGTGTCCATATTGTCAGATGTATATACATCTTTTCCTAATAGTGTATATCCCCATTTAGCTGACACGTCTCTATTTAGTAGGTAGTTACCATCATTGTCTTTTAACTTTCTTATTGCCGTTCTAGTTGCCTTATTCATTATCCAAATAGCCTGTCCTTGATAAGTATCTGGAATAAGCTCCTGAACATCTATCAACTCATCAGCAGTAATAGCTGTAGAGCTAGCAGTTGTTATTGATTGTGTAACTGTAGACAGTCCTTCAACTTTATTGGTTGTACCTTTTAATAACTCTCCCTCAATCCATCTATGAATAGACTCTGCCATTGCATTGACTACAAATGGAACTATAGCAAATTGTGAGTTATTGATTAAGGATTTTGATATCTTTGATAGTACCCCAGCTAAGAAACCTTTTAACTCTATGCTTGTAAATTTTCCTGATGTGGATTCTAACTCAACAAACTCAGTAGCATAAGCCATTGTAATTGATTGAGTAGACTCATCATAGTATGGTATATTCAATGTTCCACCAACATTGTATCTAGTTGCCAGTTGGTAAATTGGAGACATGTCATATACTTTCTTTATGATTTTATTAGCTATGGATGATGGAATAACTGCCCCATTATCTCCAGCAGTTAGATTTACATCTGCCCTTTCCTCCACAACACCCCTGATATAGTTTTCAAAGGCTCTTTCTTCTGCTACTGCTCTTTCTTCTACTTTCTTGTCATCCTTCATCTCTTCAATGATTTCAAGTCCCCTAGCTCTTGTTTCTGCAGCTATCGTTTTGTCAATGGACTCTATTTCTTTCTCCAAAGCTTCAAACTGTGTTGTTTCTTCTTCTGTCATTGCCCTAGTTTCCAATTTTGCTTTATCAACTATGACTTGTAACTCTGATACTTTATCATTTCTTTGTTCTGTCAAAGTCTTCATTGTTGCCCTAAACTCTAATACTCTCTTTTTCATGATTTTCTACTCTCCTTTAAATTTATTTATTCTGCTTTCATATTCTGTATAGTCAATACTTGTATTGTCTATAGTTACTGCCTTAAACTCATTACCTCTTTGTTCATTGGTGACTTCTTCATCTGCCCTAGTTTCAACTGATGTAGCAGTATAGACTGGATTTAACCTATCATCTATTATGGAAACCTCTACTAGATCCAAGTCTTCTACATGCCTAATAGGCAAGCTATCAGCCCTTTCTTCAAGCCTATCTTTATTTACATACATACCAAAAGACCAGCCCCTAAGCTTCTTCTCTTTAGCTTTTTGGATTACCTCTTTGTCTGTCACTGTAGCTATAGCTCTAAGACCTATATTGTCTTCAAATAAATCAATATTGCCTTCTTTGGTAGATCCTAGTTTTCTATTCTTGTTATGATTTAATAAAAAATCTACGTTATCAGCCTTGTTTAATGCTCTTTCAAATGCTCTTTGTTGAATTCTTTCTATATATCTTCCACTAGGTGTAGATAATGGTCTTGAATCCCTTTCTACCGTATTTACATAGCCATCTAAAATGACACTGTCGCTACGGATCTCAATCCTCAATACCCTCACCCCCTTTCAAGTTTATTGCTTGGTCCATCTTACTTAATTGATTAGTATTAGGGGTGTAGATATTCCCCGTTTTTATGTCATACAATACTGAATCTAGACCTAGCTTAATCCAATCTAGTCCTAACGCTGGCATATCCTCCATAAATCTAACCTCATCTATTTGCATGAAATTAGAATCAATGGCCACCTTATAAGCCTCAAACCTTTCTTTAAGGTCTCCTTTAAGCATTTCCTTAGTATCAAAGGCAAAATAAAAAGAACTTTTTTCTTTTTCAAGAAGAAGTTCTCTATTTAAAGCACACTCTATCACTCTTAATACTGGCATAACTGCCATTTTAAAGGTATTTGTATACTCTTGCTTTGAAGCAGTACCTTTTATAATATTGGTAGCAACATTGAATATTTTGCTTATCTCATCAGCATTTGATTTCTTATTTTCATTTAACTGCATCTCTACTGATGTGTTGGATGCTTCTTGGAATTCCATACCCCTATTTAATATAACAACATTTTCATTGCTATTTCCATAAAGGTTTTTCCAAGCTTCCTTTAGTCTATCAATAGAAGACTGATCTAGCTTATGTTCAGATTTTAGAAACCCCTTTTTATTACCACCTTTTTTGACTAAGTTTTCTTCAAACACCAATGAATTATAGGCCACACTTAGTATCTGATTATTTTCATCTATAATGCTTACTCCTTCTGCTCCATCTTTGGTATTTCTTAGAAGTTTTATAAATTCAAAGGGTAAATATTCCCTACCATTAATCAAAATATTATAATCTTTTAATATTGTGTCAGTATTTTTATTTATTGTTATGAATTCTTCGTCTACATAATGCAAGCTAGACACATTGTTTCTATTTTTATTTATATAAGCATATCCACCTTTACCCAAATAATAGTCGGTTATCATGGCCCTCCAAAATTGTACTGCATCCAAGGTATCCCCTGTATCATCATTTAAAAGCTTCACCCTCTTATCATTCTTGATTTCTTCGGTTTTATCATCATTGGATTTATAAAGTTTAATGGGGATCATTGATACAGTATCGGCTATAAAGTTTATACAGCTTTTTACACTGGGGATATTTATAGCTTCATCCTTGGTTATTGTGGTTTTCCCTAGCAATGCTCTTAACAACATATCATCTACTGGGAAGTTTTCTTCTTTTTCCTCTGCTCTGTCTTCTCTTTGCCATGGCCATCTAAATTTTTCACTCAATATCTCACCACCTTTCTATATAACCTGTACTGCAAAACCACTATTTCCATATAATAAATCTTGCTCTAACAAGTACATAGCATTTATTAAACCTACTACCATATCCACCTTACCAGCTGACTTCTTTTTATTAACATATTTATTAAGATTAGTATCTTCTGTTTGCCTTGCATTTTGAAAGTTTATCTCTAGCATTAAGTTTTCATCATATTTAAACTTCTTACTTAGGACCAATTCCTTCAATAGCTTAGTCGGTGAATGAAGAACACTAGAGTGTTGTTTTATTTCGACACACTCATGTCCTGCAGCTTCTAACTTCTGTATTGTACTGATAGCATTATATCTGTCATATCCAACCTGCTGTATCTCAACTCCAAATTCTTCCTCTAGGCCCCTAAACTTATACTTTTCATCTCCAAGAATAAAAGCTTCTATAAATCCATAATCAATTACTTCACCACCACATTCAAAACATACACCTTGCCTAATTAGTCTGTCATAGTCAACACCCTCTTTTTTACTTTTCTGTTTCTTGTTGTCAGATGGGATAAATCCCCAAACCTTGCCATACACTTCACCTTCGTGTTCTGCTACCATGGCCACTGCCGTATTATCATCACTCATTGATAAGTCAATCCCTAGCCATACTCTTTTGCCTTTCCAAAATTCTTTATCTTCTTTAATCTTGCACTCCCTGACCTTGGTAATCTCAATATACCCCTCTACTCCTAGGCCTTTGTATTTAATATTGTTATGCTTACAAAGATAGTTTTCTCTCTTGTTTTCATAATCTATTGCATCATCTCTTTTTTCTTTGATGGCTTCAAAGATATGAGGGTTATCCACTACTACAGGATTACTTTGGTATATTATCAGGTCCTCTGTCATCCACTGATCATCTGTTAAAAATTCATCATCAGGCTCATAGAGTAAGGAAAATCTTCTTTTGTTGTCTCTTAGATTGTCTAATACCTTTTTTGATATGTCTATTTCGTCAATAAGTCCATTGTTATCGTTAGGATATTGGGTACTTAAGAGTATTCCAAGTTTGTTGAACAAGGCTATCTGAGATGACCTCATAGCCTCTATTGGATAACCATCCATAGCCCCAATCTCATCTGCTAGAAAGGCATGGGCCAACTTACCGTCCATCCTATCCTCACTGTAGGCCAATGGGGTATACTCACTATCAGTTAATATACATCTTATTTCACTTCTTAGTATCTTAAAAACACCATCATCTGCTAAGGCAGGACTTGATTTTATAATTTTCTTTATAGCTATCTGCAGTTCCTTGGATAACTTTAAATCAGGAGCAACTGAGAAGAACCTACTGAACATAGGATCCGTAAGCATCAATAATATAAAAATTACCCCTGCATAGAAGGTCTTAAAGTTCTTCCTACTTATCAGGAGTAATGCTGTTGTATAGTATCTTATATCCCTGTTCTTTTTATCCTTCAATTTAGTCGCTAGAGTGGCAAATATCAATAAATGGGCATAATCTTCCATACCCTCGTCCATTGGCACTGATAAATCAGGATGGGCCATCAATTTCAGTAAGTTGTCTATCCTCTTAAATGCCTTGTCATCTATAAAGGCCTCTTCGTTTTTACCATCTACAATATCTATCCAGGACTGAGCTTGTTTCTTTACATATATGCCTACCTTTCTATTTCCTTCTTCTAAGCACCATTTAGCATATTTATAGGCCCTGCTCTCTTTTACCATTATCCTTGCAACGCCTTTAATAAAGGATTGTCTTCTTTCTTAACTTCTTTAGGTATACTTCTTAATGCAGAGTTTATGGTCATTATGTTTTCTTTTTCTATGTCAAATAACATCCGTCTTTTGGTCTGTATCTGTTTATCTAGGTTAATCATGGTCTTATATAGATTTGATATTGATTTTCCAGCTTCACTTACCTGGTCAAAGGTTAAGTCTTGCATCTGATCAAGCTTATTTTCCATTATTATTATTTGCTTATAAACTGTTTCCCTTTTTTCTTCAAATTCTACACATTCAGCCAATAGTAAGCAGTATCTATTTATCACTGGACCATAGACATCATCATTTTTTCCTATCTTCTTTAACAACCTATTTATTCTTAGAAATTCTTTATGTGCTATGGGGTTGTCTTTTACTTCTGATCTTTCCTTCAAGGCCACCCCAGTAAGAAGTGCCTCTTCTGCTTCTTTCCTTTGCTTCAGTTCAGCTTTAGTTTTGTTAGATTTGCCTTCCATTTTTAATATTTTATATGGTTTTGGTGGTCTTGACATGTTTTCACTTCCTTTCCTTCTTTTTTCAAAATCCTATAAAAGGAATAAATTGTTTACAGAAGGGCCTATGTGGTATCCTGCACTCTCTAAAAAATCAATTCATCATAGGCGGGGGGTACCCCTACTATTTTTTTTAGGTGTTCCCTGCTTATATCTCCCTTGTCTGCTTCTTTATGATGGGTTGTGCATAGTGTTATTAAGTTTTCATCATCTAATCTTAATTCGTAGTCTTCCTCCAATGGGACTATGTGATGGACTTCTAAGTTGTTATAGGTAAATTTATTGTTTTCTTTACATATTTGGCATAGATGATTATCTCTTTCTACAATATCATTCCTTTTTTTTCTCCATTTTCTTGACCATCTAAACTTATTTATCTTTGTAGGTTCTTTCCTTCTCTTAGGTTTTTTTCCACAGTCAAAACTTCTCTTATGGATCCTACCACAATATTTACAACTCTTTAACATTTCTCATCATCACCACCTCCCATAAATTTACATAAAAAAGAGCCTGGTTGGGCCCTTAATTTATTATTACAATAATTCCTTTAATTTTTCAATTGATTTTCTATCGTTTTGTAATATCTCACCTGCAA
>CAZFIO010000021.1:0-18287 GCA_964519585.1 uncultured Tissierellaceae bacterium | reverse complement strand
TGGGTGATTATTGCAATTATGCTTACAGGTATAAAAACCAACAAATTAATACCCTGAGCTTCAAGTTGCTTAGTATCATTAAATAGAATTAGAGCAGGGATTAAAATAGATCCCCCCCCTATACCCATACCGCTGATTATTCCAGATAAAAAACCTATTATTATTAGTTTCATTTAAATATCATCCTTATGGCAGTATAAATAACCACACCACCAAATACTTTTCTTAATATTAAATTAGGTACCTTTCTTAAGTACTTAGCACCTAAAAAACTTCCCAATATACCACCAAGAGCAACAAGAAATGCTACTTTTAAAGAAATAGTATGATTTACAGCATAGATTATAGTGCTAATTATACTAAGGGGTAGTATTATAGAAATTGCTGTAGCATGGGCCTTATAATCTTCCAACTTTATGAAAAAGACTAAGGCAGGTACCACAATAGTTCCTCCTCCTGAACCAAAAAGTCCATTTATAAATCCGGCTATTATGCCTATGGTAACTAGCTTTATATTATCATTTTTCATTTAATTCTCCTTTATGTTATAATTAAATAAATTGAATAGTATTAATTTCACCATAAAAATGCAAGATATACATGGAGACTTGGAGGTAGGAAAATTGGATAATGGAAAAGATATTATAATCAATGATTTAGTTGGCTGGTTAAGGGAAAAAGTAGAGTCTGCCAAAGCCCAGGGTTTGGTTTTTGGCTTAAGTGGGGGTATAGATTCTGCTGTTCTGGCAGGAATCTCCAAACTAGCATTCCCAGATAACTCTCTTGCCATAATTATGCCCTGTCATAGTGACCCTGTAGATGAAGAGCATGGTATTCTAGTGGCTGAATCCTTAAATATAGAATATACCAAGGTGGACCTTAGTCAATCTTATGATAGTCTTCTAAATTCCTTTAAAATAAGCAAAACAAATAAAATGGCCCAGGCTAATCTTAAACCAAGGTTAAGAATGACAACCCTTTACTATTTTGCCCAGTCCTATAATTATTTAGTTGCAGGAGCAACAAATAGGTCTGAATTAACAATAGGCTATTTTACCAAGCATGGTGATAGCGGTGTTGATCTACTACCACTAGCCTCCTTTGTTAAAAGCGAGATTAAGTCTATGGCAAGGCTACTTAAGATACCAGATATTATCATAAACAAGGCCCCTTCAGCAGGCCTTTGGACCAATCAAACAGATGAAGAGGAGATGGGCTTTTCTTATGAGATTTTAGATTCCTATATATTGACTTCAAGGGGTGAGGGACAGGTATACGAGAAGATTGAAAGGATGAAGGAGTCAAGTAGTCATAAAAGGGAATACCCCTCGATTTTTCATATAAATAAATAATGAAAAAGTAAAAATAATATGCTAAAATAAAGAGGTTAAAAGAATAAAGGAGTTGATGAAATGGCTGGACATTCCAAATGGAATAATATAAAAAATAGAAAAGGAAAAGAAGATGCTAAAAGGGCCAAGATATTTACAAAATTAGGTAGATACATAATGGTTGCAGCTAAAGAGGGTGGGGCTGATCCTGATTATAATCCTGCCCTAAAGGCAGCTATAGACAAGGCTAAGGCAGAAAACATGCCAAACGATAATATTGATAGGGCTATAAAAAGGGGAGCAGGAGATTTAGGGACAGACAACTTTGTTGAAATTATATATGAGGGATATGGGCCATCAGGTGTTGCTGTATTTGCCAATTGTTTAACTGACAATAGAAATAGGACAGCCTCTGATATAAGACATGCATTTGATAAATATGGGGGAAATCTTGGCCAATCTGGGTCAGTTACTTTTATGTTTGATAGAAAGGGTATTATAGCCATTGAAAGAGCTGACCATATAGATGAAGATGAACTAACCATGCTAGCAATAGAATTAGGTGCAGAGGATTTTTTAGTATCTGAGGAAGGGTTTGAAATAATATCTGAACCAGGTGACTTCCCTAGTCTTAGGGATGGATTAGAGGAGGCAGGATATGAATTTGCAGTGGTAGAGATTTCTTTTATACCACAGAATACCATAGGCCTCACCAGTGAAGAAGATATAAAAAACATGGAAAAACTTATAGATATGCTTGAGGACAATGATGACGTTCAAGAGGTATACCACAACTGGGAGACTAATTAGGTTAATCTTTGTTTGAATAAATCTAAATATAACTAGCATAATAATAGATAAATACTATGAGTAGGAGGCTAGTTTATGGAGGATTATGGAGGTTTCCAACATATTGTTGAAAGATTTCAGCAGGCTGATGTAGACCAAAAAATTGAGATTTATACCACCCTACAGGGACTATCTGTAGACCAATATAAGGAACTATTAAGATATTTTCCAATAAAGCATTTGGGAAAATTAGAAAAGGCAATGAATTAGGATGAAGTATACTTCATCCTTTTTAAATAGATATAAGGAGGTTATTGAAATGAAAAAGCTTTTTATAGTCTTATTATTCATCTCTATTTCCCTAAGTTTTTTTGCCATGAGCATAGAACAAAGTGCCTATAATATTAAATTCTATAAAAACTCCTTTGAAAAATATCAAATAGAAGATGCAACAGGTAAAGGTATAGATGAATTAGTTACTATCTCGGAAGCTATAGTTTCCTATTTAAAGAATAAGGGTGGCAACCAGCTACTTGAGCCATACTTTAATGAAAAAGAAGTATTACATATGGAGGACGTACAAAAGTTATTTTATTTAAATAGGGCCATTAAGTATATAGGTATCACAATTTATCTGGGAATATTTATATATTTAAATAAAATAAAGGATTACAAATCCATAGGACAGGCCTTTTTTATAGGACCTTTTCTAAACTATGCGATTTTTATTATATTAGGAATCCTGGCCACTATTGATTTCAATAAATACTTCACTTACTTTCATAAAATATTCTTTAATAATGACCTGTGGCTATTGGATCCCAGGACAGATCTTATGATACAAATGCTACCAGAAGAATTTTTTATAGATATGTCTAAGAGCATCTTGTTATCTTTTCTTATATATATGGCAATACTACAAGTTGCAGGGTATTTATATATAAAGAAGGGAAAGGAATATGATAAGAAAACTAAGAAAAGAAAAAGAAAGACTAGTAGGAGGAAGTAAAAGGGGAAGGATTTTAAATAATTATTATTCTAAGGAATTAAATGATGGAAAAAGCTATAAGGCCCTAAAGACTGATGAGTTTTTATTTAGAATCTGTATATTTGAATTATTAGCTATATATTTAAATCACAAATCAAAAACTCTAATACTATCATTTTATTTTTCCGCCATAAGTGTTTATTACCTTGGAAGGATAATTACAGGCTTCAAGAAGAAAAGAGAAGATAAAAAAAAAGAAGACCTGCTTGAATCAGTTAAAAGGAGAAAACTTTTAAAAGAAATCAACAGTCTCAATAAGATAGATTTTATAAATTATATAAAATCTATTTTAGAAAAATATTACTGCTTGGAAATTTCCCATGGTAAATATTTCGACCTAGAATACACATCAGGCCAAGAAAAACATGCAATTATCTGTCTTAAACTGGGAATGGATGATAGGGTAAACATCCGTGAATTGGAAACTTTTAACTGGGAATTTAAAAGACAAGGCATGAATACCGGTACCCTAGTTACAAATTCTTATTTTTCTGATGAAATCGGGGAAGATGATTCCATTATTTTATATGACATAGATAGTCTTATACTTATATTGAAGGAATTAGAATTATACCCAAACAAGGAAGATATAGAAAACTATATAATTGATAGGTATATTACTAGGAGGAACAGTAGACTAAGTGGAATGTTTGAACTTAATTTTAGAAAAGTCTTGCAAATTTACGGATTATTTGCTATCTTTTATCTGATGTCTTACTTTGTAAAGTATTCAACCTATTATAGAGTTGTTTCAATTTTACTTTTTTCGATAATTACTATAATTATTGGGTATAAGCTAAGTAAGAAGTTTAAAGAGGGGAATTATCCCCTAAATAAAAAAAATAAAAGTTAGAGACAGAGTAGGTAAAAAGCGTTAAGTGTTAAAGGATGGGAAGTGGCCTTTAGACGAAAGAATTTTCTGCGACTTTTTACCGCATCCGCTGATCATTAAAGAATCTCTTTTCTTTAGTGGCAGAAGCTTGTCACTAGCTTGAAAGGAGATTTCTTAGTGAAAAAAGAAAGAAAAATAAACACTAGGGTATTGGTAAAGGCATCTTTTTTAGTAGCCTTATCCATTGTCCTTACAAGAGGTTTGTCTATTATGATACCTCTAGGTGGAGCAGAGACCATAAGGGTTGGATTTGGTGTTGTCCCTGTATTTATGTCTGGTATCATGTTTGGGCCAACAGTTGGGGGTCTAACGGGCTTAGTAGCAGACCTAATAGGATTCCTGATTAATCCTATGGGTGGGGCCTTCCATCCTGGAATAACCTTTACGAAATTTCTGGAGGGGTTTATACCAGGCTTGTTTGGCAATTACTATAGGAAAAACTTGGGGCAGGAAGCTTATATAAAGTATTATAAAATTTTAATAGCCCAAGTTATTTCCTCTATAATAACCTCATTAATTCTAATGCCAATTTGGCTAATAGGTTTATTTGGAAAGGAATCTGTTGTAATATCCTACCCCTTTAGAGTGCTTAATACCATAGTCAGTATAGCTATACATTCTCTTATAGTATTTAATATTTTGAAACTCTTTAAAAACGAAATCAAGGGAGCATAAAATATGAAAAAGGTATTGGCCATTATGGCCAGTCCAAGAAAAAATAAAAATACCAATAGTTTAATTAAATTCCTTCTAGAGGGAATATCTAAGGTAGATTATACTATAGACAAGGTTGACTTAAACTCCTTAGAAATTAGGAACTGTACCGGATGTGATTATTGTGGTCACAAGGGTAATTGTACAGTAAAAGATGACATGAATATCCTATATGATAAATTCGATAAAAGTGATATTATTATTCTAGCAGCACCCTTATATTTTAATTCTCTTAATGGAATGGCAAAAAATATGATTGATAGGTGCCAAAGATATTGGTCACTTAAATATTCATTGGGGCAAAACTACAAAAGAGGTCAGGATAGGGTAGGCATATTCTTATCTGTAGGGGGTGCACCTTTTACCTTTGACCAGTTTTCTGGGACAATACCGGTTATAGATTTCTTTTTTAAGGCCATAAATGCAGAGTATAGAGGTAATTATTTTGTTTCCAATACTGATAAGGTTCAAATTAAAGATAGACAAGACATAGAATTAGACCTAAGAGCTATAGGAGAAAATTTATCACACCTACAGAAGTTTCATATACAAAAATAATCTTGCTATTTTTATTAAAAAACAACTTAATATGGAGGGATAGTTATGAAAGGTTTAAATTCAATGATTGACCATACCTTACTAAAGGCAAATGGGACTAAAGAGGAGATAGAAAACCTATGCAGGGAGGCCTTGGAATACAACTTTGCAGCTGTATGTGTAAACCCATATTATATAGAATATTGCTCAGAAATTCTAAAGGGATCTGAAGTTAAGGTTGCCACAGTTGTAGGGTTTCCTTTAGGTGCCAATACTAAGGAAGTAAAAGCCTTTGAAACAAAGGATGCAATAATGAAAGGCGCCTCTGAAATTGATATGGTAATAAATATAGGAGCCTTAAAAAATAGGGAGTATGATCTTGTAAAAGAGGACATAGAAGCTGTGGTAAAGGCTGCTGAAGGTAAGGCTCTTGTAAAAGTGATTATAGAAACTGCCCTCCTAAGTCAAGAAGAGAAAATCAAAGCCTGCCAATTATCAAAGGAGGCAAAGGCACACTATGTAAAAACTTCTACGGGTTTTAGCACAGGTGGTGCTACACTTGAGGATGTTGAACTAATGAAATCAATAGTTGGCCATGATCTGAACATAAAGGCATCAGGTGGTATAAGAGATAGGGAAACAGCTGAGAAAATGATAAAAGCAGGTGCAAATAGGCTAGGAACCAGCTCAGGAATTAAAATTGTAGGGGAAGTTAAATAGTAGATTTTAAATAAGTTTGGCAATTAGAAATACATTATCATATAATTAAAATAATAAGACTAAGATCATAATATAAAGGGGGTTAACCCCTTTTTCATTTTATAATACTATACTAATATAATACAAAATGGGTATATTAAATTTATAGAAATCGAGGAGGAGACAGAATGGAATTGAAATCAAAAAGGATTAAGCTAGATGAGGGAATATACTTAAATTTAGTCAAAACAGATAAATTTAAATCTAATCTATTAAGCTGTTATTTTACCAGGCCTCTGAATAAAGAAGAGGTTACTAAGAATGCTCTCCTTCCCCTAGTTTTGAAAAATGAAAGTAAAAGGTATCCAACTACCTTAGAGATGGAAAGACGGCTTGAGGAACTTTATGGGGCTAATTTAAGTAGTGCTGTTAATAAGAGGGGAGAAAAGCAAATATTAAGATTTACCCTAGAGTGGGCAAAGGGCGACTGCTTAAAAAACAAGAAGCTAGATCATGAGGCAGTGGATATGCTTAAGGAAATAATCTTTAATCCTCTGATAAATGACCACGGTTTTGAAGAAGAGCCAATTAATAGGGAAAAAGAAAATTTAAAAAAGATAATTGAGGGTAGAATAAACGATAAGCGGAACCATGCCATAGAGAGATGTTTAGAAGAAATGTGTAAAACTGAAAAGTTTGGCATCCACCCTCTAGGCTATATAGAAGATTTGGAAAAGATTGATGGAAGCAATCTCTATCATCACTATAATGGGATTATAAGTACAAGTAATATAGAAATCTTTTATATAGGATCTTATGATGACAGCCTATTGGAAGATTTAAAAAGTATAGATATTTTCCCTAGGGGGGATTTGGTAAGAATACCCAATGATGTAATCATAAAGTCTCCCCAGAACAAGAAGATAGTTAAGGAGCTTTTTGATGTCAACCAGGGAAAATTGGTTATTGGCTATAGGGCTGGCATAGATTTTAAGGATGAACTATACAATCCCCTCTTACTTGCTAGTGAAATCTTAGGTGGTGGTCCTAACTCTAAACTATTTAAAAATATTAGAGAAAAGGAAAGCCTAGCCTACTATATTGGATCAAGGGTTCTTAAGTACAAGTCTATAATACTAATAGATGGTGGAATAGAGTTTAATGATTATGATAGAACTGTTGCTCTAGTATCTAAAGATCTGGAGGAATTAAAAATAGGAAACTTTACTGATAATGATATGGAGGTTGCTGTAAAATCAATAATTTCATCCACAGAATCAATTAAGGACAGCATATTTTTAATTTCGGAATTCTTTTTTAGCAAGATACTATCAGAAGATGATAGGAGTTTAGAAGAAATACTAGATAGCTTCAAGGGGATAAGTAAGGAAGATATCATAAGAGCAGCTAATGAAATAGAAATAGATACTATATACTTTATGGATAAACTTAGATAGTAATTTAGGGAGTGGTAGAATGCAGGTTAAAGAATATTACAATGAAGAAATCAATGAAAGAGCATATGTTTCTGAATCAAACAATGGTATTAAGGTTTTTTACTTTCCTAAAATAGGCTACACCAAAAAGCAGGCCGTGTTTTCAACAAAATATGGGTCAATAGATAATAAATTTATACCCATAGGTGAAAATGAAATTATTGAAGTTCCTGAAGGTATAGCCCATTTTTTGGAGCATAAATTATTTGAAGAGCCTAAGGACAACATATTTGATATTTTTTCAAATAGGGGTGCAAGTGTTAACGCATTTACAAGTTTTAATCAAACATCTTATTTATTCAATAGTACAGATTATTTTTATGAAAATCTAGAAACCTTAATAAAATTTGTCCAAAATCCCTACCTAACAGATGAAAATGTAGAAAAAGAAAAGGGAATTATAACACAGGAAATCAATATGTATAGAGACAATCCTGGTTGGAGGGTTTATTTTAATCTATTGGAAGCTATGTATGTAAATCATCCTGTCAAAATAGATATAGCAGGAACCGAAGATAGTATTAAAACAATAAATAAGGAACTCTTATATAAAGCCTATGACACCTTCTATCATCCTCATAATATGGTATTGGTTCTAGTAGGGGATTTGGATTTTAAAAGAATTATGGAAACTGTAAATATTAGTGAAAAAACCTATGATAGGGTATGGAATAAAATTCAAAGATTTATGGAAGAGGAGCCACAAAGGATTAACAAAACAAGAATTGATGAATACATGGTTACATCTGCCCCTACACTGTTTTTAGGTTTTAAGGACCTTGATATTGGTCATAGTGGGAGCAAAAAGATAAAAAATGATATAATAAGCAATATCCTTCTTGATATGCTATTAGGATCCAGTTCCAATTTTTTTAATAATTTATATAACAAAGGGTTAATAGATGGAAGCTTTGGGGGTTACTACACATCTAAGTCCACCTATGGACACTCTATTATTTCTGGGGAAACTATGGATCCAGAAAGACTATATGAAGAGATAATGGGACTTATTAATCAACCAAGTGGAAAGGTATTAAATATTAATGATTTTAATAGACTGAAAAAAAATGAAACTGGAGGATTTTTAACTGGGTTCAATTCTATAAACTTTATTGCAAATAACTCTACAGACCTATATTTTGATGATTTTATGATTTTAGACTATCTAGACCTAATGAAGTCCATAGAATTTGAGGAAGTGGTAGAAAAGTTTGAAAATCATTTTAAGGGAGACAATGTAAGCCTGTCCATTTTATGGCCGAAGAAATTTGGTGAATAAGGCGTTCTATGGTATAATATATAAATATTTTACTGGGTGAGGTGTTTGAATTGAATTCTACTGCTTTTACAGTCTTTGGAATAGCTATACAATGGTATGGTATATTAATAGCATCTGGAGTTCTTATAGGTGGGATTATTGGGCTTAAAGCGGCCAAAAGGAAGGGCGTAGAAGAAGACACTATTTTAGATCTTCTAATCTTTGCTGTTCCGGCTGCTATTATAGGTGCAAGGCTATATTATGTTATTTTTGCTTGGGATCTTTATAGGGATAATCCTATGGAAATCTTTAATACTCGTAATGGAGGGATGGCTATCCATGGTGCAGTAATTGCAGCCATTATAGTTGCATCTATCTTCTGTAAGATTCGAAAGGAAAAGTTTTGGGTCATAGCCGATATAGCTGCACCAAGTCTTATTTTAGGTCAAGCTATAGGTAGGTGGGGAAATTATATAAACCAAGAAGCCTACGGAAGACCTACTGATTTACCCTGGGGGATTATGATTGATGGTGTCAAGGTACATCCTACATTTTTGTATGAATCCATATGGAACTTCTTGGTATTTGGATTTTTACTTTGGTTTAGCAGAAATAAATCAAAAACAGATGGGGAAGTTTTTCTTTTATATGTAATCCTATATTCATTTATAAGGATATTTATAGAAGGTTTAAGAACAGACAGTTTGATGCTAGGACCCATAAGGGTTGCACAACTAGTAAGTATACTAGGAATTGGCCTTGCTGGATTTATACTTTACAGGAAAAAGCACACAAGTGATTAAAGAAATATAAGAAAAATTAAATAGTTTACCAAGAAAGGATTTTAAGATAAGCTTAAAATCCTTTCTTTTTTTTTACTAGAATCCTTGATGTTTTTTTCATACCAAAATGGCCTGTAGCTAATGAAAAACAAAGAAAGTACAAGACTTAAAAAACCTGATAAAATAATTAAATATTTCTATAAAATGCTGGATTTTTTTATAATAATGGTGTAGAATGTAACTAAGTGGTAGGAAGTGGGGTAAAGTGGTAAATTATCTTAAAGGTAGATGATCTTATGTTTATTGGTGAATATCAACATACATTAGATGATAAGGGCAGAGTAATTATGCCTTCTAAATTCAGGACAGGCCTTGGTGATGAATTTGTTATTACCAAAGGGCTTGATTCTTGTCTTTTTGTTTATCCCAAAAATGAGTGGGAAGCAATAGAGAATAAATTAAAAGAACTTCCGCTTACCAACAGGGATGCCAGAGCTTTTGTTAGATTTTTCTTTTCTGGCGCCAGTGAATCAAACTTGGATAAGCAGGGAAGAGTATTGATTCCAGGAAATTTAAGAGAACATTCAAAATTAGATAAAGAGGCAATAATTATAGGTGTTGCAACTAGGCTGGAAATATGGAGTAAGGAATTATGGGAAGATTATCAGGATGATGATAACCTAAGTTATGATAGTATAGCTGAAAAGATGGCTGAGTTAGGTATATAGTAGGAGGAAGAGTTGTGGAATTTAACCATATACCCATAATGTTAGAAGAAGTTATAAAGGGTCTAGCAATAAAAGAGGATGGAATTTATATAGATGGAACTCTTGGTGGTGGAGGGCATTCCCTAGAAATTGTCAAAAGATTAAAGGAAGGAGGACTTATTGGGATAGACCAGGACCAGGATGCTCTAAACAAAGCCAAGGAAGTATTGGGTGAATATAAAGACAGGATAATATTTATTCATGATAACTATGAAAATATAGAATCTATTTTAAGCGGTTTGGGAGTTGAGAAGGTTGATGGGATCTTACTTGATATTGGAGTTTCATCTTATCAACTAGACAAGGGGGAGAGAGGATTTTCCCATAATAAGGATGCAAGGTTAGATATGAGGATGGACAAAAGACAAGACTTTACAGCCTGGGATATTGTAAATTCCTATAAGCAAAAGGATTTAGAGGAAATTATATGGAAGTATGGCGAAGAATCCTGGGCAAGGAGAATATCAGAATTCATAGTTGATCAGAGGGAAAAAAGCCCCATAAATACAACACTGGACCTGGTAGAAACAATAAAAAAGGCCATACCAAAAAGAGTTAGAATGGAAGGCCACCATCCTGCAAAAAAGACCTTTCAGGCACTAAGGATTGAGGTCAACAGAGAATTGGAAGTTTTGGAGAACTCTATTGAAAAGTTGGTTGAAGTATTAAAACCAGGTGGGAGGATTGCCATTATTAGCTTTCATTCTCTAGAAGATAGAATTGTAAAGGATACATTTAGGTTTTTATATAGAGACTGTATATGTCCTCCAGAAATACCCCTATGTGTATGTAATAAAAAAAGAGAAATAAATATTATTACTAGAAAGCCAATTAAGGCTGGTAAGGAAGAAATCAATCTAAACCCTAGGTCTAGGTCAGCCAAATTAAGGGTAGCTGAGAAGCTTTAGGGTTCTAAAAGCTAGTAAAGGAGAATAAATATGTTAGTAGCTAGGGCTGAGTACAATTATTATCCAGAAGAAGTTACTGAAGAAAGGGCTCCTAATAAAAAACACAAAACAAATAAAAAAGCACACAGTAGAAAAAGACAAAGGCAGAAAAGTAAATCAAGGCTTTTTACCCTAGGTTTTTGCATTTTTACAATGGCATTTGGATTGTTTATTCTCTTTGGCTATGCTAATATATCTAGGGTGAACTTTGAAATAAATGAATTACAAACTATAAAAAACCAACTAGAATCGGAAAAATCTTCTCTAATTGCTGATTTAGAAGGTATAAAGGCAACACGGAAAATTGCAGATGAAGCAATGTATAAATTAGGCATGGTATATCCTAAGGAAAGTCAGCTAGTATATATTTCTGTAAATGAACTTAATGAACCTGCAGATGAAATTATGGCGAGAAATTCTATATTTGGTGGTATAAATAGGGTTTTAGGATTATTCTCTAGTTTGTTTTAGGAGGGTTAGATTTTGAATAAGCCAAGTAGGTCTACGGGAAATAGGCTAAAATTTGTTTTGTTAATAACTATTTTGGCCTCTTTTTATTTAATTGGAAAATTAGGAAAATATCAAATTGTAAAAAGCAGTCATTTAAAAGAAGAGGCTCTAGAACAATGGACTAAATCAATTGATTTAAAGGCTAAACGTGGAATTATATATGATAGAAAAGGCAAAAAACTAGCTATAAGCATAAATGCCTATACGGTTTGGGCAACACCAGCGGAGATAAAAAATCATGAAGAGACAGCTGGTATACTTTCTGAAATCTTGGATTTAGACAAGGATGAAGTTTTAGAGAAACTATATAAGAATAGAAATCTTGAAAAAATCAAACAATGGATTAGTAGAGAAACTGCCAATGAACTAAGAAAAGAAGGGTTAAAGGGGATAAGCATTGTAGAGGATAGTAAAAGATATTATCCCAATGAGAATTTTGCAGCATATTTATTAGGTTTTACGGATATAGATAATAATGGCTTGGATGGTATAGAGAAAACATTTAACAAGGACTTAACAGGTATATCTGGAAAGTGGATGAAGATGACAGATTCACTAAATAGACAACTGCCCTATGATGGTGAAAAAGTTCTTGACCCTCAGGATGGAAGTTCCTTGGTACTCAGTATAGATGAAACAATCCAATACTTTACTGAAAAAGCAGCCCAACAAGCCTTGATTGATAACAAGGCTAAAAATGTTTCCATATTAATTATGGAGCCTAAAACTGGGGATATCCTAGCTATGGCAAATAAACCTGATTTTGACCCAAATAATCCAAGGATACCCTTAGATCCAGAAACACAAGAGGAATGGGAAAAATTAGAGGCTAAAGAATTGGAAAATAAATGGTTTGACATGTGGAGAAACTTTTCAATATCTGATATATATGAACCAGGCTCTACTTTTAAACTGATTACAACTGCAGCAGCTATAGAAGAAGGCACTATTAGTGTGGACTCCCACTACTACTGTAATGGATTCTATAGGGAGATAAAGGGTGAGGTATTAAAATGTGCCAGATGGTATGATCCTCACGGCTCACAGAGCCTAAGAGAGGCAGTAAACAACTCATGCAATATTGCCTTTATAAATATCGCCAGACAACTGGGCAAAGAAAACTTTCTAAAATATGTAAAGGCATTTGGATTTGGTGAAAAAACTAATATTGATTTACTTGGTGAACAGGCTGGCATAATTCCTAGATCAACAGATGTTATAAAGGAAATCAACCTAGCAACCATGTCTTATGGTCAGGGAATTGCAGTAACGCCTATACAATTACTTTCATCCGTTTCAGCAATAGCAAATGGTGGCTATCTGATGAAGCCAAGGCTAGTTAGGGAAATGGTAGATGAAGATGGCAATATAATTTCTAGTATAGAGCCAGAAGTAATAAGAACGGTTTTATCAAAAACCACCTCAAATACAATGTTAAGCTTAATGGAGACTGTGGTTTCGGATGGTACCGGTTCAAGGGCTGCAGTACCAGGCTATGCTATAGGTGGTAAGACAGGAACAGCACTAAAGGTTGTAGATGGAGCCTATGCACAAGGAAAATATATAGCCTCCTTTATTGGCGTAGCACCTATAGAAAATCCTCAATTTGTCATCCTAGTAATTGTAGATGAACCAAATGAATCTATCTATGGTGGGTCTGTATCAGCGCCTATTGCAAAGGAAGTATTTGAAGAAATATTTAATTATTTAGAAATACAACCTAGTAAAGCAGGAGAAGATGGGGAAGATATTTTAGAAATGGTAAAGGTGCCAGAAGTAAGAAAGTTGACATTGGAAGAGGCTGGCAGAACACTTACAAGCCTAGGTTTTAAATATACTACAGAATATGTAAACATTAAGCAAGGTACAAAAATAATCGACCAATTTCCTTTGGCAGGAGCTGAGGTTAAAAAGGGATCTATTATTGACTTATATATAGAATCTGAATCTATAAATTCGGCTAAGATGCCATTTCTTATAGGAAAAGATAAGGAAGAAGTAATTGATATTCTAAATAAAATAGGACTAAACTATGAAGTATCTGGTCAGGGTAAGGCAATTGTGCAAAATCCTTTACCAGGTGATGAGGTTGGTTCAAATTCATTAATTTCAGTTGAGTTTAGATAAATAAGTATAATTATAGGGCGAGTTTCTTGACCTATAATTATATTTGTTTAAAAGGAGGAGTTTCCTTGAAATTAGCAGAACTACTAGGTGATTACCCTGCAAAAATAACCAATGAAAATAATGAAATAGATATACTAGGGATAGAGCATAATTCTAAGAAAATCCAACAAGGTTTCATCTTCGTAGCACAAAAGGGCTTTACTGTGGATGGCCATAAGTTTATCCAGTCTGCTATAGAAAATGGTGCAAGAGCCCTTGTAGTTGATCAAGATGTGGGTATTGAAGAAGATATAATTATAATAAGGGTTGAAAATTCCACAGATGCCTTGGCATACTTAAGTGGTCGATTTTACAATAAGCCTTGGGAGAAAATGGAGACCATTGGGGTTACAGGAACAAATGGGAAAACCAGTGTCACATATTTTGCCAAAAGTATTTTTGATAGGGCAAGAAAAGAAACAGCCCTACTTGGAACAAATGGTGGTCTTATTAAGGATAGAAAAATCAACTTAGCAAACACTACCCCTGATTCCCTAACAATATACAAAATTATGAATCAAATGGTAACTAGTGGAGTGGAGTATTGTTTTTTAGAAGTAACATCACACGCTTTAGAATTAAAAAGGGTAGAATATATGGATTTTCAGATAGGAGTTTTTACAAATTTAACCAAGGACCATCTAGACTACCACCAATCCATGGAAAATTACTTTCAAAGCAAGCTAAAACTTTTCTTAAGGACAAAAAAACACAATATAATAAATATTGATGACCCATACGGTAGAAGGATTATAGATTCAATAGGTGAGAGAGTACCCTATACATCCTATGGAATTAAAAACAAGGCGGATATTAATGCTAAAGATATCAAACATAAGGATGGTAAATTATATTTTACACTTGAGATCTATGGTAAAGTGGAAGAGCTTATACTAAATAATCCTTGTGAATTTAATATTTATAATCTACTACCAGCAATAGCTTGCGCAAACCTATATAATATAGGTATGGAAACAATAAAACCCACTTTAGAGGAAATGAAACAGATAAAAGGTAGGTTTGAAATAATACCCAATAAAAAAGATTTTATTATAATCATCGATTTTGCCCATACTCCCGATGGCTTAGAAAAGGTCCTAATAGCTATGGAGAAGTTTACCAAAGGAAGAAGAATTGTCTTGTTTGGGGCAGGGGGGAATAGGGATAAAAGCAAAAGACCAGAAATGGGGGAGATAGCGGGTAAACATTCAGACCTTGTAATAGTGACCTCAGATAATCCTAGGAAAGAAGATCCTGAGAAAATTATTAATGATATACTTGTTGGAATTAAAAGAACAAATGTAGAATATATTACTATTACTGATAGGAGAAAGGCTATAGAATACGCATTGAAAATTGCAAAAGCAAAGGACAGCGTACTATTAGCTGGTAAAGGTCATGAAGAGTACACAATTATTGGTGGGGTAAAATATCCTTTCAGCGAGTATGAAATAGTTTTAGAAACCTTAAAAACCTTAGAATAAGACTAAATTTATTATATAAACAAGAAAATACCAGAATATGATAAATTGAAAAGGGGTTTATCCCCTTTTTCTTTAATAGATTAGGGTATACTTTATAGCAAGTAACTACTATTTAATAAAGGTTTATTTCTATTGTTTAATAAAACGTATTATATTAAAATAGGTATAGGTTGAAAGGAATATCAACCTTCAAGTAACTTACATGAGAGGAGACGCTTATGGTAGAATATTTAGATATCATTCGTACAATAATAATATCTTTTTTTATAACATTAATTTTGGGGCCTATAGTAATTCCCCTTTTAAAAAAACTTAATATAGGGCAAAATATTAGAGAAGATGGACCCAAGAACCATCTTTCAAAATCTGGAACACCTACAATGGGTGGAATTATAATTTTTATTGCCCTTTGTATAACTATATTTTCTTCAGGAATGGCTAATAGGGATATGTATGTCCTACTGCTAGCAACCTTTGGATTTGGTTTGATTGGGTTTTTAGATGATTATATTAAGGTTATCAAGAAAAGAAATCTAGGCTTAAATGCTAAACAGAAGTTGCTAGGGCAAATAATACTTGCTACATTACTAGCAGTCTACCAATCCAATACATCTGCCCTAGGAACTCAAGTAATAGTTCCCTTTCTTAAAACATATTATTTAGATTTAGGAATTCTATATATACCCTTTATAGTTTTTGTAGTTGTAGGTACTGTAAATAGTGTTAACCTAACTGATGGTCTTGATGGTTTGGCATCGGGTGTAACCCTGATAGTTCTTGCTTTTTTTGGCTTGGTATCACTTAATTGGGGTATGGGAAGTATATCAATTTTTTCAACTGCCCTATCTGGTGCTTGTTTAGGATTTTTAATACATAATGCATATCCAGCCAAGGTGTTTATGGGTGATACAGGGTCCATGGCTTTAGGTGGAGCAGTTTCTGCCATAGCTATATTTCTAAATCTACCTCTTATAATCCCAATAGTTGGTGGAGTCTACTTTGTAGAAGCCTTATCAGTGATAATACAAGTAGCCTCTTTTAAACTAACTGGAAAAAGAGTCTTTTTAATGAGCCCTCTCCACCACCATTTTGAACACAAGGGTTGGGCAGAAACTAAGGTAGTAACAGTATTTTGGACAGTTACAGTAATACTATGTTTAATTGGAGTATTTGCTTTAAATTAAAATAGATGGGATGATAGTATGAGTTTTAAGGATAAGTCTGTATTAGTCATAGGAATGGGGATTTCGGGCATATCTGCCATAAACTACTTACACAGTGAAGGGGCTAAAGTTTCTGTTTTTGATACAAAAAAGGAAAAAGAACTGGATAAGTCTCTAGAAAGCTTAGAAGGAATACCAGCTAAATACTTCTTAGCTAGGAAAACCATGGATTTATCAGGGATAGACCTGGTAGTTAAAAGTCCAGGAGTACCACCCTATGCCAAGATAATTAAAGATGCTAGGGAAAAAGGAATCGAAATAATAAGTGACATAGAACTGGCCTATAGGGTATCAGCCAGCAAAAATATTATAGCAATCACTGGCTCTAACGGAAAAACTACCACCAGCTATATGGTGGGTGATACATTCCTTAAAGGGAATTTGCCTAGCTTTCTTGTGGGGAATGTTGGGGTTGGCATTTTGGGAAAAATAAAAGAAGTTAGAAAAGATGATATTCTAGTTGTTGAAAGCTCTAGTTTCCAACTGGAGGATACTATTAATTTCAAGCCAAAAGTAAGCTTAATTTTAAATATTAGTCCTGATCACTTGGATTGGCATGGTTCCTATGAAGACTATATAAATGCAAAGAAAAAGATATTTAAAAATCAAGATAAGGATGACTATACAGTACTTAACTATGACGATAAAATTACCAGAAAATTCTCCAAAGAAGTCTCCAGCAAGCTAATTTGGTTTAGTACAAATACAAAATTAGATAAGGGTATTTACTTGGAAGATAATAATATAATTATAAATATAGATGAAAAGATTAGGCTAATGAGTGTTGGGGACCTAAAAGTAATTGGAAAGCATAATCTAGAAAATGTCTTGGGCAGTATAGGGATATTTTATGCCATGGGCCTGGACATAAAAATAATTAAAGAAGGTTTAAGTGGATTTAAAGGGGTTGAACATAGGCTAGAATATGTGGGGGAGAAAAGAAAAAGAAAGTTTTATAACGACTCCAAGGGAACAAATCCAGATGCAAGTATCAAGGCTATAGCAGCAATAGATGGGCCTATAATCCTTCTGGCAGGAGGCTACGATAAAAATTCAGATTTTGGAGATTTTATAGAAAGCTTTGGGTCCAAGGTGAAGTCCTTAATACTTTTTGGAGATACCAGGGAAGAAATTAGAAAAACTGCATTAAAATTCGGTTTTACGAATAATTATATTGTAGAAAACATGAAGGAAGCAGTTACTTTAGCATATGATTTATCCCATGAGGGGGACAATATACTACTTTCACCTGCATGTGCCAGTTGGGGCATGTACAGAAATTTTGAGGAAAGAGGAAAAGACTTTAAGAATGAAGTAGTGAATTTGGGAGAGGAATGGAATGGCAAATAAGAAAATAAAAAAAGCTGTGGATTTTACTTTATTCTTAGGAATTATAATCCTAGTATTAATCGGAATAGTTATGGTCTTTAGTGCTAGTTGGCCAGAAGCAATGGTAAAACACAAAAATGGTTACCACTTTCTTAAAAGGCAGCTAAGGTTTGGTCTTTTAGGCTTCTTTATCATGCTTGTTGTCATGAATATAGACTATAAAATATATAAAAAATATGCCCTTCTCATCTATATTTTATCCATAATCAGTGTCTTTTTATTATTTACAGGCCTTGGTGAAGAACATAAGGGTGA